>JAPLDV010000830.1 GCA_026391235.1 Bacteroidia bacterium
AAAGCGTCACTCTTTCACCACCCTCGACGTTTCCCGCTTCGCTCCGCTGCTCACAGATACCAGATAAATTCCCGAGGGCAATCCTGCCATGCTGATTTTGAAAGACATGCCTTCAGCCGGGCTGATGGTTTGAACAGTGCGGCCTTCAAGTGTTAAAATCGTAATAACCGTTTTCCCTTCAATCCAGGATGAAGTACTCACTGTCAGCCAATCCCGGCATGGATTCGGATACACTGTTACCTTGAGCCCGGAATTTCCGGCTACAATATCTTCCAAACCGCTAAACGTGGCGATCTTAAAATCCCAGATGCCCCTGCCATAAGTGCCAAACCTGGCTGTCCGAAGTGCAGGAACGTAATCAACCGACCACCAGGTCTGTTGTGGCGCCCCTACTCCCGACAGATCATACCACTGGTTTTTCGTGGCGATATACACCCATGGACCAACCTCGGAGGCCGCAAAAAGCAGCGTGCCATCCTCATTGCAGGTCATTTCGAATACCAGGCTGTTTTTCATCCCGGTCGACATGGGCTGGAAGGTTAGCCCGCCATCGTGCGAAACCCACACCGGTGAGCCCGAATAGCCGCTGCCGGCCAGCCAGATGGTGTTAATATCCCTTGGTGAAGGAACAATGCTGTTGCCGTAAAAATAATGACTGTCGGGACCGCGGTTAGTTGATTGGGTATACGTGGTGCCACGGTCGGTGGAGGCAAAAAAGCTGCCTGCTGAATTGAGTACATACCGGTAGTCTTTATTTATCGGCGAAAATGCCATCGAGGCTATACGGGTATTGGGATCCCCGTTGCTGAAATCGGTCGGATATTCGGTTGCTTTTATCGTCCCGTTCAGGTACTCGAGGTACCAGATGTGACAGCCGGTTGCGGAGGTTCCTCCGGCCAAATAAACCCGGTTCGGAAAATAAGGATCAGCCAGCAGCGGCGGCATCCAGAACTGGTTTTTCATCTTCATATCATCAAAACCAAGTGTTGACATTCCATTGTTGGCCGATGCCTCCGGATAGTACATGGCAAACCCGGGATAAACGGTCCATATGCTCACCCCGCCATCGCCCGATACGATATGCCCGTAATCCCCGCTGATGGTCTGGTCGAAATCCACTATCCCGTCACCCACCTGCCAGCTCTTTTGAAATCCCTGATCCTGCGAGCCGGCATACAGAACCTCAGTTTTTGTACGGTGGGTATAGGTGGTATAATATTGACTGATATTCAATCCTTTGAGGGATACATTTGTTACGGATTGCATCTGATCGGCTGAAACAAACGAACCTCCGTCGGTGCTGATAAAAACAAGATCCGTTCCATCCGGCTTTTTGAAAAACTCCACTTCCGGGATATCTGCATGAAGTTTATGCGTCACATCCCCGTAATATTCTCCCCAGCTATTCACCTCTTTCCAGGTAACGCCTCCATCGGTACTGTATGCAGCATTTAACCCTCCGAATCCCAGCACATTGGGATTGGTTGGCGAAGCTCCGAAACTGTTCGACATAAACGGCCCCTGCTCGATGTTGCCCCGGAAGGTCCAATTTGTACCCCCCTGGCCGGATCCATAGAAATGGGTCCATTTCTCCAGGCGGTACATGGTATAAAGCTTTGTCACCGATGCAATGGTATTTCCGGCCAGTTGAACCTGCTGGATTGTATTAGCCTCGTAGGAAAGGTTCACATCGGCAATTTTCGTCCACGAGGTTGAATCCTTCAGGCTGTAAACCTTGTTCAGGTCGATCAGGTAAACCGAATCGTTACCGAACCGGTTGGTCCATATATCAGAGGTTCTCGACCCGGTGCTTCTGATGATCCGTGTAAAATGGCTTCCAAGGTCTTTGGATCTGAACAGGTACAGATTCGGCGATTTCCAGGCAAGGATATAGAGGGTTCCATCCGCCTGGCTCACGGACCGGATGAGGTCGTACCCGCTATAATAGGATGATAGTCCTTCGCTGGAAATCCAGGTGGTCCCCATGTCATCGGAATAATTCATTTTCACCCGGTGGTTCGAGGCCAGAATCCGGGTTGAACCCGATGGATTCGGGAAAGCTCTGATAAACTGGATATTATCGATACGATATGGATAAGAAACAGATTTCCA
>JAPLDV010000261.1 GCA_026391235.1 Bacteroidia bacterium
GGTATTGGGTATCGGGACTACAAATTTAACAGATCAGGGAACATATTATGAGTTTCAGATCATAAATTGTTGTCAAGGTATTTTCAATTCCGAATACTCATTATATTTTTGTTACCTGATGCCCGATACCCGATACCCGATACCTGATACCTGATACCCGAAACCCTCTAACCTCCATCCTCCCATGGCCCTTACCGCCTCCAATCCCTTTCCCCTGGGCTCTAAAGCCCCTGACTTCAAACTGCCTGATACCGTTTCAGGCAAGTTGCTGTCATTAACTGAACTCCAATCGGATAAAGCTACGGTCATTATGTTTATCTGCAATCATTGTCCTTATGTAAAGCACGTGAATGCAGGATTGGTGGCACTTGCAAATAGTTATATCAAAAGGGGAGTCTCCTTTATCGCGATAAACAGTAACGATGCCAGGCGGTATCCGGATGATTCTCCGGAGCAGATGACAGTGGTTGCCGAAATGAACCAGTATCCGTTTCCTTACCTGTTCGATGAAACGCAGGAGGTAGCAAGAGCTTATGATGCCGCCTGCACCCCTGAGTTTTATTTGTTCGACAAGGATATGTCACTTGTCTACCACGGCCAGATGGATGATTCAAGGCCATCAACCGGCATTCCGGTAACCGGCAAGGATCTCTCACTGGCGCTGGACCTTACGCTAGCCGGTAAACCTTTTCAGGGCATACAGAAACCGGGCATTGGATGTGGGATTAAATGGCGCCAGTAAATTCGGTATTTTAGTTTGCATGAAACAGGTTATTTTAAAACCGGGACGCGAGAAGTCGGTGAAACGCCGGCATCCCTGGATTTTCAGTGGCGCCATTCAAAAAGTTGCCGGGTCGCCGGGCTCAGGAGAAACGGTAGAGTTATTATCTGCGGGCGGACAATTTCTGGGCCGCGGTGCCTGGTCACCTCAATCGCAGATGTCTGTCAGAATGTGGTCCTTTTTAGACGAAGAGGTCGGCCCGGATTTTTTCAGGAGGAAAATTGAGGAGGCAAGAGCATGGAGGATGCCGCCGGTAATTTGTGCTGATACCAGCGGTGTCAGGCTGATTCACTCGGAGTCCGATGGCCTTCCCGGGTTTACCGTGGATCGTTACAGCGACTATTTTGTTTGTCAGATTTCAACTGCAGGTGCTGATTACTGGAAAGATACACTGGTCGCAATCCTTCGCGATGTGGTACCCTGCAAAGGAATTTTTGAAAGATCCGACCTGTCTGTCCGGAAAAAAGAGGGGCTGGGCGAATCTCTGGGGTTACTTTGGGGTGAGGAGCCGCCTGAAGTGATCGAAATTAATGAAGACGGCAGGAAATATGCAGTAAGCATCCGCACCGGTCATAAAACCGGGTTTTACCTCGATCAGCGCGATAACCGGTCGCTGGTCGGATTGTGCTCAAACGACTGTGAGGTACTGGATTGTTTCAGCTACACGGGAGGATTTGCAGTAGCTGCTCTGACAGGGGGTGCCCGGCATGTAACCTTGCTCGATTCATCCGGACCGGCCCTTGCGCAGGCTGCTCTGAATATCAGATTAAACGGCATATCAGAAGATAAATACACCCTGATGGAAGCCGACGTTTTTCAGGCCATCAGAAAATTCAGAGCTGATAATCGTATGTTTGACCTGATTATCCTTGATCCACCAAAGTTTGTAGAGTCGCGCAACCAGATCGACAAAGGGGCCCGGGCTTATAAGGATATTAATATGATTGCCATTCAGTTGCTGAAGTCTGGCGGCTTCCTGTTCACCTTTTCCTGCTCCGGCCACATGGAAGATCTTCTTTTCCAGAAGATTGTTGCCGATGCAGCCCTTGATGCCGGCCGGAGTTTCCCGGAAGGTAAATACCTCAAGGGGCTAATGGTAATGATTAGTTAGAAAGATTCGTCAGATCACTTTTTACCGGCACATTTGCCTTCACATTTGCCTTCACATTTTGAACCGCAAGCTTCCTTGCAGGCAGATGTGCATGCACCGGTGCATTCCCCGTTACCTGTACAACATGATTTAGTAGAAACTCCACAGCAGGAATTTGTTTTAACTCCGCAACATGAGCCCACTGAACCTTTACAACAGGAAGCCTTGCAACTTTCACCGCAGGTACCTTTGCAACTTTCACCACAGCTCTTTTTTGCCGCTGCCTTGGCTGCTTTTACTTTTTTGTCTTTGTCAACGACGACGATCTTTGCCGCAGCATCCTTATGAATGGTTAGAGCGGGTGCAACGTAAACTCCCACAAAGACCATTAACGAGAAGATCACCAGAATTCTTTTCATTTTTTTTTATTTTCAGTTTGGTTATTGCAAAGATACAGTAGTCTGGGATTGTTAGCTGTTAAACATAAGTTAAAAAAAGTGAATCGATTTTTTGGTTGTTGATAATGTTTCGTATTTTTGCGAAATAAGAAATGATTTCATGACAAGCAAATTCATCACAACTGATCATGAGCAGCTCGCACGGTTTGCCAAGGCACTGGGCCACCCCGTCAGGGTGTATATCATGGAGCTGCTGTCGAAACAGACCTGCTGTTTCAGCGGTGATCTGGCCGAGGACCTTCCGATAGCCCGGTCAACACTTTCCCGGCACCTCAAGGAACTGAAGGCTGCCGGCTTGATCCAGGGAACCATCGAGTACCCGAAGATCAGGTATTGCATCAACCGTGAAAACTGGGAACGGGCACAGGAACTCTTTGGGCAGTTGCAGCAATCGCCTAAAATGTATGAAAACGCTTGCAAATGACATTCATAGACGCAAATATTCATGGACGCAAATATGTGTCCCTACAATATTAATCAATATGGAAATCAAAATCTTAGGTACTGGCTGCGCAAAGTGCAAAAGCCTGGAAAAAGTAACCCGAGAAGTTGTGGAAGAGCAAAAAATCGATGCAACCATTACCAAGGTAGAGGATATCGTGGAAATTATGTCCTTTAGGATAATGACTACCCCGGCTTTGGTCGTTGACGGGAAAGTTCTGTTAAAGGGCCGTGTACCCAGTGCCAATGAAATCAAACAATTGCTAACCAAATAAATCAATGAGTATGAAAAAGCTTGGTATTCTTATGCTTGCAGCTACCCTTCTGACCGGAGCCTTGTTTAGCGAATCAGCTTCTGCACCTATTTCCACTTTACCCGCAGATGCGTAACTTGCCAGACAGTTGAAAAGGTCGCCGAACAGGCAGTGAATGAATTCTTTCCTGAGGCCGTGAAACGCGGTGATGTATTCTTTAAATCGGTTAACATTGAAGAAAAGGAAAATGACGACTTAGTGAAAAGACTGAAGGTTGAAGGTCAATCCTTGTTAATCGTGAATGGTAAGGACCAGGTCAATATTGTCGACAAGGGATTCATGTATGCTATGAATGAACCCGACAAGCTCAAGGCAGTAGTTAAAGCCAATGTCGAAAAGTATTTAAAATAACGCATGAGCTGGTTACAGGGATTATTGGAAAACTCTCAGTGGCCGATACTAACGGCTTTTCTGCTGGGACTCATGACTGCCATAAGCCCTTGTCCGTTAGCAACGAATATTAGCGCTATTGCCTTTATCGGTAAAAACATTACCGATAAAAAGACGGTTTTACTCAAAGGGGTGATTTATACCCTCGGGCGCGCTTTTACCTATACCTTAATAGGACTATTGTTCTTTTTCGGCCTTGGAGAAGTCGGATTGTCCGGTTTCTTTCAGCGATGGGGAGAAAAGATACTCGGTCCACTGCTGATCATTATCGGTTTATTTATGCTGGGTGTTATTAAGTTGAAAATTCCTGGATTAGGTAAACTGACCGAACGGATGGAGAATCAAGCAGGGAAGGGATATTGGGGAGTATTCTTGCTGGGGGTGGTTTTTGCACTTGGATTCTGTCCTTACAGCGGTGTTCTTTATTTTGTGATGCTGATTCCAATGACAATTGCCTCAGCTCATGGTCTTTATCTACCTTTTGTATTCGCTATAGCTACCGGTTTGCCTGTAATCCTCTTTGCCTGGATGATTGCCTACGCTGTTGGCAGCGTGGGATCTATCTATGACAAAATCAAGGTTTTCGAACTTTGGTTCCGGCGGGTGGTTGCCGTGCTGTTTATCGGGGTGGGGATTTACTACATTATTGTAACGATGATTGTTTAAGAATGGGTATCTGTTGCAGAACCCGGAGTAGCGTGACGGGGTCCCGACCTTCGTCGGGATGACAAGGCTTCGGATTTGAGTTTTATGTTTGGAGTTTGTTTGTTTTTTGGATATTGTTTTTTGTAATTTATTGTAATCAATTATGTGTTGTTGTGATTCAAATGATCTTAAGGATCTGGTAAAAGAAAAATACGGCAAGATTGCCGCATCTGAAAAACTGGGTTACACCAATGTGAAATTCCGGCCCGGCGAGATCGAGAACCTGCCGGTAACCGGTGAGAAACCTTCCTGTTTGTGCGGATGTAAAAAATACCCATCATGAGCTTTTCGGTAGGCAGTCAATTGCAATATACTCCTCACGAAGCCTTTAACCGTTGCCTGGAAGGATCGGTCATTCTCGATATCCGTCCGGAACTGCTTTGTGCGTATAAAGCATTTGATGTCCCGCAGGTATTGTACTGCCCCTGGCAGGACTTGGTCCGGATTATCGACAGGCTGCCTGATGGGCTGGAAGTCATTGTGGCTGATTCTTCAGGAATTCAAACCCGCGAAATCATTCAAATACTCAGCAATAGAGGTTTTAAAAAAATAGCAGGCCTTGCTGGTGGGATGCTTGAATGGGAAAGGGATGGCCTTCCTATCCTTCTTGACAATAAAGCCCGCCTTTCAGGATCCTGCATGTGCCAACTGAAATTTCGCGATGTCACTAGTCAATAGTCACTTGTCACTTGAAAGACGCATTTAGGCGTCTCTACAGTCTTCCTCATAACGCGTCACGCGTTACGTGTCACGATTAACAAAATGGTAAAATGAAAGTACTGATCCTATGCACCGGCCACTCCTGCCGCAGCCAGATGGCCCTGGGATTTTTGAAATCCTTTCATCCCGACTGGGAAGTATTGTCGGCTGGCACCAAACCTGCCGAAAGAGTTAATAAATATGCCATTAAAGTAATGGCTGAAAAGGGGATCGATATCACCGGTGAACATCCCAAACCAGTTGATCAGTTTATACAGGATAAATTCGACTACGTGGTGACGGTTTGCTCCGGTGCGCGTGAAGTCTATCCGGTATTTACCGGAAAGGTCAGGCACCGGATCCACATCGGGTTTGATGATCCGGCCGATGCCGCTGGCACCGAAAATGAGATAATGCCAGTATACCGGAGGGTCAGGGATCAGATAGAGGAGGGCTTCCGCGAATTCCCCTGTATCACCATATGAGGGCAGCAGATCATCGCATGACAATCCATGACCGGTCCGCCGGAGCCGCCGGGAAAGCAATGCTTATCCTCGCCGGCCTGCTCACTTGGATAATGGTTTATACCCAGCTGAAACCGATCTCAGACTGGCTGGCCGAAGATGTATTCGGACTGGAATCCGGAAAACATCTGACTGAAGCTTTGCGGTTTTTTATTTTCGAGGTGCCAAAAGTGCTCTTGCTCCTTGTACTCATCATCTTTTTTGTGGGAATCATCCGGTCCTTTTTTACACCGGAACGCACCCGGAAGGCATTGGAAGGGAAATCACTGTTCACAGGTAATGTACTGGCAGCCATGCTGGGTATAGTTACCCCATTCTGCTCCTGCTCAGCGATCCCTCTTTTCCTGGGATTTATGGAGGCAGGGGTGCCCCTTGGCGTTACTTTCTCCTTTCTTATAGCCGCCCCGATGATCAATGAGGTGGCTGTGATTCTCCTGTTTGGGATGTTCGGCTGGAAGGTGGCCCTGATCTATGTGCTGACAGGCCTGCTATTGGCAATCCTGGCAGGATGGATTATCGGGAAACTGAAATTGGAGAAATGGGTGGAAAGCTGGGTATATGCGGTAAAATCAGGACAGGAAGGTGCCGCGGAGGAGAAACCCAGCGTCCTGCAGCGTGTCCGGTTCGGGCGGGATGCAGTAAGGGAAATCGTCGGAAAGGTCTGGATCTATATCGTCATCGGAATTGCAGTGGGGGCCGCAGCCCATGGTTTTGTTCCTGAAAAATTCATGGCTGAATTAATGGGTGAATCCACCTGGTACTCTGTTCCGCTTTCCATTCTGATCGGCGTACCCCTGTACTCCAATGCAGCCGGAATCATACCGATAGTAAGCGTCCTGATCGAAAAGGGAGTTCCACTCGGAACCGCCCTGGCTTTTATGATGTCAGTCATCGGACTTTCACTGCCGGAGATGATCATTTTGCGTAAAGTATTGAAATTAAGACTGATCATGGTCTTTGTGGGTGTTGTTTCACTTGGAATTATTATCGTCGGTTACCTGTTCAACTTCATTTACTGACCATCATTGGCACATTGGCACATTGTTATATTGGTACATTGGCAAATTAGCATATTAGCATATTAACAAATCAGCACACCATGAAGAAGTTGTCTTTCCTGGATAGGTTCCTCACCCTCTGGATCTTCCTGGCGATGCTGGTTGGAGTGCTCTGAGGATATTTTTCACCATCAGTCGCTGATTTCTGGAATTCGATGAGCTCGGGGACAACCAACATCCCCATTGCCATCGGCTTGATTATCATGATGTATCCGCCTCTGGCCAAGGCGAAATATGAAGAATTGGGAAGAGTATTCAAAGATTGGAGAATTCTCCTTTTGTCGCTTATCCAAAACTGGATTGTCGGTCCGATCCTGATGTTTTTCCTGGCCATTTTATTGTTGCCTGATTTGCTGCACTATATGACAGGCTTGATACTCATTGGGTTAGCCAGATGCATTGCGATGGTGATCGTCTGGAATGACCTTGCAAAAGGCGATACTGAATATGCAGCCGGTCTGGTGGCTTTCAACAGCATTTTCCAGGTACTCTTTTTCTCGGTGTATGCTTACGTGTTTATCACTATTATTCCTGATTGGTTTGGCCGCGAAACCACCGAAGTACATATTACGATGGGACAGATCGCCAAAAGTGTTTTTATTTATCTCGGTATTCCTTTCATTGCCGGAATGATTACCAGATTTACCGTATAAAGATTAAAGATAAAACCTGGTATCATGAGAAATTCATTCCCAAGATCAGTCCTCTGACCCTCATCGCTCTTCTCTTTACGATTCTTGTCATGTTCTCACTTAAAGGGGATTATATCATCAGGTTGCCGCTGGATGTTGTCCGTATTGCCATTCCGCTGGTGATCTATTTCCTGGTGATGTTTGTGATATCCTTTTTCATGGCCAAACGAACCGGAGCCGGTTATACCAAAAATGCAACTATTTCATTTACAGCAGCCAGTAATAACTTTGAGCTGGCAATAGCAGTGGCAATATCGGTTTTCGGGATTAATTCCGGTGAGGCATTCGCAGCTGTTATCGGACCCCTTGTCGAGGTTCCGGTTTTAATCGGCCTGGTGAATGTGGCTCTCAGGTGGCAGAAACGGTTCTGGCCTCAACAACAACCTCTTATCTAAACTCTTTTGATGTTTTCCCTGGCCTGATTTTCCATACTAGCCTGAGTAATTCACTAACTTTGTAAACTCTATGCAACCTTTGTGACCTCCATGGTAAGAAAGAATAACCACAAAGGCCACTAAGTTTTTCGCAAAGAACACAAAGAAAGGATTCAGGAAAAATCCGGACTTATGAACTCCTTTCGAATTTGGTTAGGGAGCCACTAACGGATGAAAATTTTCCATCTCTCCTACCGGCCCTGTTCAAGGATGACATGAATATAATAGGTGCCGCACGGGTACTCTGAGAGACCGATTTGGAATTGATTTGCACGAGATATCCGCCCCGTTCAACCGCGCAAAGGGAGGCAGCCAGATTAATTATGGAAGGAGGACTCTCAGCCGAAAGAGAACCGAAAGAACATAAATGCATGGCCGGCTTGAAAATGGCTCTGTTGCAGAACATTCCCTGAGATCTGCATATCCGTAATATTTTGTCTAACTTTTAGCCGTAAACCTAAAGCCGGATTGTTATGAAAAAACTAGTTTTTTATTTATTCGTTGTG
>JAPLDV010000891.1 GCA_026391235.1 Bacteroidia bacterium
TAATAGTTTTTAATAATTTATATCCTAATTGTCCGGATAATATCTGAGCTTTCTGGTTGTTAAATCCATTTAACAAATTGGTACTATCGCTGCACTTTCCATTTTTTTTTACCTTTACTAAGTCATTGATTGTTGTTTGATTTTGTATTCGAAATGCTCCGAAAGCTCTTTTATCTGTTTTTTTTCTTCTTGTTTTCTCTTCCGTTAAGTGCTGAATACAAGACAAATGTTCATTCCATCTCCCGGCGCGAAGGGCTGTCGAACGGTGCGGTGAACACGATCGTCAAGGATGCCGAAGGATACATCTGGTTTGGCACCTGGAACGGGCTTAACCGGTATGACGGAAGCAATATCAACACCTATCTGCCCGCCAACAATCCCACCTCCATTCACAATCATGTTATCCGTGAACTGTATCCCACTTCACCGGGACCCATCTGGATGCTGACTAACAAGGGTCTTGCTTTGTATGATAATGTCCACGACCGGTTTTATTCCTTTTTTACCCGGGAATCGGAGCAGGTAAATTATGAAAATGACATCGCCATCAGTCATTCCGACCTTTATGGCACATTGGCCTCAGTATTCGGACGCGGCATTTTTAATTACGACAGTACAACCAGGCAATTCATTCAAATCGGTTTTGATATAAAATCCCAACCAGCTTCACTCACCATAAAAAAAATTCATCAGGTTGATAAACAGGTTTATTGCATTACCGGCACCGGCCAGTTGATGATGATCTCCGGCAACAGGCTGGAAGAGATCATGCAACTGCCTCTTACCGGAACATTAACCTCATCCATTTCAATTTCTGTAAACCGGCGCCAATATATACTGATTACTCAACGCGCCGGGGCTGCTCTCATTGTTGACCTGGAAGCGAAGGAAGTTCAGCAACTCAGTATCCCCGAGGATGTAATTACAACCTTCTCCCTTTCGCAGGAAAAAAGCAAGCTCTGGGTTGGTACCGACAAAGGCAGATTGTACAGTTTCAATCTGATAAACCGAAATTTTGAGGTTTTGGACAGGCTCTCGGGTTTGTTTGTAAACAACCCGATAGCTACCAGGATATTAAGTATTTATGAATCGGAACCGGATATTTTGTGGATAGGGACCGACGGGAATGGCGTTTACACTCTGAAGCTGACTGAATTTCCGAATAAACGCCTTTCTTCAGACCGGTTGGCCTATCCGATTGTCAGAAGCATTCTCGTGACCCGCAAAGGAGATGTTTTTATCGGTACCAAAGGAGGAGGGATAGATGTTTTTGATGCCAACGGAAATCACATCAGGGGAATATCGGTGAAAGATGGCCTGAGTAATAATTCCGTACTTTCTTTTCATGAGCGCAATGATGGCTCCATCTGGGTTGGTACCGATGGCAAAGGGGTTGACATTATTTCGCCGGGTTATTGGGTCATCCGCAATTTTCCGCGGGATTTTAAAAACTATAACCGTTTAACATTTGCATCGGTGTATCGCATTCTTGAAGACAGCGATCAGCGGATTTACCTGGGAACCAGTGGCTATGGGGTTATCATGGTTGAGCTGGATAAGAACCGGGTTTCATCGCCCATCAATTTCGAACAGATCATTCTCGACAAAAGCTTAGAGGGAGCCTGGAATCAAAAACAAATCGTTTACGCCCTGGCTGAAGAAAAACCGGGAGTTATCTGGATCGGTACCAGGGGGACAGGCGTTTATCGTTATAATACAATAACAAAGAGGGTTATAGCTCAGTATTCGACATCATCGCCTCCGGGACTTATCAGGAACGATGACATCCTTTCTTTGTTTGCCGAACTCAACGGAAATATCTGGGTTGGCAGCAGCAATGGTATTTTCAGTTTGTTGCCTGTATCTGCCGATTCGGTCAGTGTAGCAGGGTTAGGTATTCAGTCCGACCTTTCTAATACCAGCATACATGCGATACAGCCCGACAATCTTGAGAATTTGTGGGTTACCACCAATCAGGGGCTTTCATTGATCGATGTAAGCCGAAGGAACGTCCGGAGTTTTAATGCAAACGATGGCCTGATTAATTTCGAATACAGTGATGGTGCTTCGTTTTTCGATAAAAGAACAGGCATGCTATATGTTGGTGGCACCATGGGGGTGGATATAATACAAACGGACAGGATTAAATTCTCTTCCTATTTCCCCCCAATTGCGATTAATCAGTTTTTTATCAGGAATCTGCCGGTGGAACCAGGAATCGAAAGTGTACTGACCAGCCGGATCAATCATCAGAAAAGCCTTGTATTAAATTACAATCAAAACTTTCTGACTTTTAACGTATCGCCTCTTGTTTACTGGGGACAGGAACGTCACAGGATTTCCTACCGTCTGATAAATTTCGATAACGAATGGATAATCAAATTACAGAACCAACCCATTAGTTTTTCAAATCTGAAACCGGGTAATTACACCCTGCAGGTACGTGTGAGTGATGAGAACGGGAACTGGTCGGAGCAGATGAGGAAAATCGAAATCATCATTAATCCCCCGTTCTGGTTGACTGCGTGGGCAATTGCCGGTTACATCCTGCTATTTATTGGAGTTCAGTTGCTCATATTTGCGGCATATCGCAGGCGGGAAGCCAGGAAAAAGGAAGCGGTGCTCCAGGAATTCAAAAAGAAAAAAGAGGAGGAACTGCAGGGTTATAAAATAGAGTTTTTTACCAATGTGGCCCATGAGTTTCGCACACCACTCACACTCATCTCTTCACATATTCATGCTTTGCTTGAGGATACCCGTAACGCCGTTGAAAACCCACGGCTTTTAAAAGTATTCAACAACAGCATCAAGCTTCAGAAACTCGTACTGGAAATTATGCAGTTCCGAAAGCTGGAGAAGGGCAAAGAACCATTAAATATCCAGGTGACAAAGCCGGTGGAACTTATTCAAGAAGTTTTTTCGGACCTCGAACTGTTTGCTCAACAACGAGATATCCATTGTGAGGTTATTGCATCCGATCCTCATTTTAGTTTCAGGACAGATGCAGATAAGTTCCAGCGAATAGTGACCAATCTGATATCGAACGCAATTAAATACAATAGACAGGGAGGATTTGTCAAAGCCTTTGTTAAATCAGATCAATCGGCCCTTATCGTTGAAATCGAAGATAATGGGGTTGGAATAAAGCCGGATTACGTTCAAAAGGTTTTCGAGCCATTTGGAATATCTTCAGCCAGGAAAAAGGGAAGTTTCCCCGGGTACCGCTCCACAGGCCTGGGGCTGGCTGTTACTAAAGGCCTCGTTGAGCTTATGAAAGGAACAATCAGTTTTGAAAGCAGTCCTGATGAAGGAACCCGGTTTATCTGTGTTTTCCCGGATGTGCATGAAGTAAGTCAAAGTGAGTTACTGAACGAGCCGGCAGATGAATTCAATGAAATTAGTTTCATAGATGATTCCGGAACTGACCGGTTTTTTGAGAATCCTGAATTATCAGCCGGAAAACCGCTTGTCCTTCTTGTTGATGATGATCCTGAAATTCTGGTATTGTTAAGGGATTTCCTGCAGACAGATTACAACATCATTTTTGCCGAAAACGGCATTGAGGCTTACAACAAGGTATTATCCGAAAAACCCGACCTGATTGTTTCGGATGTGATGATGCCGGAGATGGATGGTATTGAACTGTGCCACAAGCTGCGCGAGAACTTCGACACCAGCCACCTGCCGATAATCCTTTTGGCGGCCAAAGCTGAGATGGAAGACAGGATTGCCGGATTAAAAGCCGGAGCCGATTCTTATATCGCCAAACCCTTTCACCCCGAACATCTGAAAGTTCGCATCACAAAGCTTTTGCAATTAAGGGTCAGCATAATGAGTCATTTCGGAAAACAGGATTACAATCCTGCCCTGGTGAAAGAGATCCCTGACCCGTTTTTTCAAAAATTGCTCAATTTCATTGATGAGAACCTCGATGATGAAACCCTTTCCTCTGAAAAGCTTTGTGACAAACTGGCCATCAGCAAGTCGTCGCTTTACAATAAAACCAAATCAGTGCTCGGAACTACGCCGCACAGCGTGATATACCAGCGCCGTTTAAGCAAAGCCGCTATCCTTCTTAAGTCATCCGCAATAACCGTGAGCGAGATCATCGACCAAACCGGCTTCGCCAGCAGAACCCATTTCTATGCTCTGTTTAACAAGGCTTATGGTTGCTCGCCTTCGGATTATCGGAACAAACCGGTAGCTTAACCCTGAAACCATATCATTTTGCACCCTGTCGGACAAGATCAGGAACAGGGCGGACAAAGGTTCAATGAAATCCATGGTAGGTTTGTTATTGATATAACAGATTATTATGGATATCGCAAATCGATTCCCGGAAAACCCTCTGATTCGGCCGGCCGATCTGAAACCCGGCATTGAAGGAATGGAAATAGTTTGCCTGCTTAACCCGGGTGTTTTTCAATTTGACGGAAAGATCTGGCTTTTGTTGCGTGTTGCTGAAAGACCCAGGCAGATTGAAGGCAAAATAAGCTTCCCTGTCTATAATATAAATGGTGAAATTGAAATCCTGAACTTCGATAAGAATGATCCTGATCTGGATGCCTCTGATCCAAGGATAATCAACTATAAGAAAAAAGACTACCTCACTACCCTATCCTACCTGAGGCTCGTTTGCAGCGAGGATGGAGTTCATTTCCGGGAGCCGGATGGATACCCTCCCATTTTTGGCAAAGGAGAACTTGAAACATTCGGCATCGAAGACTGCAGGGTTGCCTCTATGGCTGATGGTTTCAGCCTTTCGTTTACCGAAGTATCGGAATTCGGTGTGGGTGTAGGGCTCATCAGGACCAAAGACTGGAAAAATTTTAGTCGCGAAGGGATGATCTTCCCGCCTCATAATAAGGACTGTGCAATTTTTGAAGAGGAAATTAACGGAAAATATTATGCCCTGCATCGTCCGAGCAGCCCGGAACTGGGCGGCAACTATATCTGGCTGGCTCAATCTCCCGATCTGATCCACTGGGGCGGTCACAAATGCCTTGCCACCTCGCGCCCCGGCATGTGGGATTCGGCACGCGTTGGCGCAGGCGGAGCCCCTATCCGGACCGGTAAAGGCTGGCTCGAAATTTATCACGGCGCTAACGCCGATCATCGTTATTGTTTGGGCGCTATGCTGTTAGATATCAATGATCCTTCGAAAGTCCTTGCACGCAGCAGCGAACCGGTTATGGAACCCACTCAAACGTATGAACAAACCGGGTTTTTCGGGAACGTGGTATTTACCAATGGCCATTATGTTAAAGGTGACAACATCTTCATGTATTACGGGGCAAGCGATGAAGTCATTTGCGGTGCCCGACTATCCATCTCTGAAATTCTTTCAACCCTGATTAAAACAACTTAGCCGCAGATGCCAAACAAACTAACCACTGAGTACCGGTTTTTCTTGTCGATGCCGCACAATATGCGGGTTCTGCTGATCACCAATATGCTCTATGCACTGGTATTGCCTGTGGTTGAAATCTTTATGGCCGCTTATATCATGCGCTATTTTGCCGATACCAGCTATGTAGCCATTTTCCAGGTGGCCATGTATACAGGCATTATCATTACCTCGCTGACAAACGGCTTTTTGCTCAAAAGTTTCAAGGTCGCACACCTGTACAGTTTCGGTATCCTGCTGAGCGGCTTATCGATGGCAGGGATGATGTTTGTGAAAGACATCACCCTGGTTGGATTAATTATATCGGGGACTCTGATTGGCGCAGCATCCGGATTTTTCTGGACCAACCGCTATCTGATGGCCCTGAACACCACAAAAGATGAAAACCGAAATTATTTTTTCGGACTCGAATCTTTCTTCTTCACCATTTCAAATATTGGTATTCCGCTGGCAATTGGTGCTTTGTTGGTGTCGATTGGCGGAACGCATCTGTTCGGAATCGATTTTAGCATTTACTCGGGCTACCGCATAGTAACGCTTATCGTGTTTGCGATTACCATACTGGCCTGCTTTTCACTGGCCCGCGGCAAATTTTCAAACCCGGTTCAAAAAGATTTCCTGTATTTCCGCTTCGACAGGCTCTGGAACAAGCAGATTTTACTGGCAGCCCTGAAAGGCCTGGTTCAAGGTTTCCTGGTAACTGCTCCCGCTATGCTCATAATGAAATATGTGGGAAAAGAGGGTTCACTTGGACTGATTCAGGGAATTAGCGGTGGTTTGACGGCAATTCTTATTTACCTGCTGGGACGGTTTGCCAAACCCAAACA
>JAPLDV010000614.1 GCA_026391235.1 Bacteroidia bacterium
CAGCGGGTCGAGAAAATAATATCCGGCAGGAGCAGTCCAGCCTTTGGCATCTGCCGGATTCTCCCAACCGAAAGTCTCAGTAAAAAAAACCTGCCCGTTTCCCTTTGTTCCAGGGGTTTGGGCTTGTGCCGTGGCTGCTGCAAACAACCCGGCAACTGCAAGAAGAAGTGTAAATTTTCGCATACGCATTTTGTTTTATGTTTTTAGAGCCAGAAGTTCCTGTTAAATATAACCCCAAATATCATCTCTGCAAAGTAAATTTCCGTTTATTGTTAGATATTTCTCAGATACTGTATTTATTTTAGTTTCCAGAGCAAGGGCTTAGTATTAAATTCTTCAATTCTGAACGATGAGAGACTCAAATAAAAAAGAATGGCTTCTGGTTGCATTTATCCTGTTTGTAACCTTTTTGGCTTTTTTGCCTGTATTGAAGAGCGACTTCGTTTACTGGGATGATGATGTGAACGTTACGATAAATCCAAATGTCAGGGAACTGAATGCTGCCAGCATTAAAAACATTTTTACGAATACGGTGGTTGGAGGCTATACGCCGTTGACTACACTCAGCTTTGCCGTTGAAAACCGGGTCTTTGGAATGAAACCGGGAGTTTTTCATTTCAACAACCTCCTGCTGCACTTGCTGTGTACTCTGCTGGTTTTTGTTTTGATGAGAAAGCTGGAAATGAACCTGTTTGTCTCTCTTACGGTAACTTTCCTCTTTGGAATTCATCCTATGCGGGTGGAATCGGTAGCCTGGATAACCGAGCGGAAAGACGTTCTGTACAGTTTTTTCTTTCTCCTTTCCCTGATTTCTTACCTTACTTTTTATAAAAGTAAAAGGCTCCTGTTTTACTTTTTAGCACTATTGGCCTTCATATTTGCCCTGCTGTCAAAAATTCAGGCAGTTTCGTTACCGCTGATCTTATTACTTTTAGATTACTTTTTCGAGAATAAGTTCCGGTTCAAACAAGTTCTGGATAAAATCCCTTTTTTCATTTTGTCATTGGTAACCGGTTTGGCTGGCATCTATTTTCTTGGGCAGCAAGGAACCCTGGAAACCGGCACCGTTCTGCCATTTATTCAGCGGATTTTTGTAGGCACCTATTCCTTTTGTGTTTATCTGATAAAATCTGTATTGCCATACCAATTGTCGGCCATTTACCCTAATCCGGTGAAATTATCTGTACTTTTTTACGTAAGCGCGCTTCCGGTTATTGTTTTGGCACTCCTTATTTATAAATCAGGGAAGTACCGGAAAGAATTGATTTTTGGCTCCTTGTTTTTCTTGCTTAATGTAATGTTTATGCTTCAGATTGTTGGCGCCGGACAGGCTTTCCTTGCCGACCGGTTTACTTATATTCCTTACATCGGCTTGTTTTTTCTGATAGCATGGGCCTTAAACTTTCTTTATCTCAGTAAATGGAAAACCTATGTCATTATTACAGGAGTGATCTATCTGGCTGTTTTGGGAACAGTCACCTGGAGCAGGACCCAGGTATGGAAAAACACGGAGACTCTGTTTTCTGACGTGGTTAAAAAATATCCAAATGTTTCGATGGCCTTTAATAATATGGGATTATATTACCGGGATAATAATCAAAATGAGAAGGCTATTGCAGCCTATGGAAAGGCTATCGAAATAAATCCTCAGGGGTTCCTCAGCTACAGCAATCGGGGTGAAGCATATTTCGACAGGGGAGAAGCTGACAAAGCCCTGGAGGATATGAATATGGCGATTAAGCTGAAGCCGGATTATGGTAAAGCATTGAGTAACCGGGGTGCAATCTGGGGATCAAAGAAAGAATTCGACCTGGCACTCAGGGACCTCGACAAAGCCATAGCCCTGGATGCTAAAAATCAGAAGGCTTATTCCAACCGTTCGTTGGTATACTATTCTCTTGGCAACTATGAAAAAGCAAGCCTTGATGCTACTTCCTATTTGAAAATCAATCCCGATGATGCAGCTGTGTCAAACCTGCGTGGCTTGTGTTTCGGCCGGTTGAACAAAAACCAGGAAGCTCTCTCCGATTTCAACAAGTCTATTCAGCTGAATCCAAAGGCGGGAGCCTATTATCAAAACCGGTCGTCACTATATTACAGGATTGGGGATGCCAAAGGGGCCCTAAAAGATATTTTAAAAGCTCAAGAGCTTGGTGTTAAGGTAAATCCAGCTTATTTGCAGATGTTGCAAACCAAATAAAATTCTCTGCCATTCTTTCATTTACTGAACAAATTGTATTTAATAATGCAATAAACGGCCTTCAACCCATCTTTCCAATTAACCTTTTTTCCCTCGGTATACGTTCGGCCATAGTATGAAATGCCTATTTCATAAATTCTTATGTTGGGGATGCGGCTGATCTTAGCCGTCACTTCAGCTTCAAAGCCGAAACGATCCTCTTTCAGGTTAATATTTTTAATAATCCCGGACTTGAAAAGCTTATAACCGGTTTCCATATCCGTAAGGTTCACATTGGTAAAGAGGTTCGAAAGGGAAGTAAGGAATCTGTTTCCGATTGAATGGAAAAAGAACAACACCCTGTGGGGTTTGCTTCCAACAAATCTGCTACCATATACTACATCGGCAAATCCGTCGAGAATGGGTTGCAATAAAAGATTAAATTCACCGGGGTCATACTCCAGGTCGGCATCCTGAACAACAATAAAATCGCCTGTAGCTGATAGTATGCCTGTTCGCAGGGCTGCCCCTTTACCGAGGTTCACGTTGTGCTTTTGATATTTGATAGCGATATCCGGATTTTCGCTGCGAAATCGGAACAGTTCAGCCTCAGTATCATCAACGGAACAATCGTTCACAACAACCAACTCCATTTTGATGCCTTGAATCAGTTCAACAGAACTAACCCGTTGAAGGATCCTGTAAATAGTATCCTGTTCGTTATAGGCAGGGATAATTACTGATAAAATCATTTTGTTAATTACCTCACGATCCACTCCTGGACCCCGGTTGAATAATCGTCTTGCTGCCTGATATCGAGCCTCAATCCGCTTGTGATAACCGGCTCAAATTCAAGAACATTATACTGATCCTTTTTTGTTCCATAGGCACTCTTAGCCTTCACCTCTACCCAGGAATTGCCTTTTTTATAGAGCAGTTTCCATGATTTAGGCACCCGGCACCCGGCATTAATATCTTCGTCATCGAACCAAAAAACATCTACGGCTGAAACCATTTCAGGTTTTGCAAAGTCATACTGCACCCACTCGCCGGTGGCTTTCTTTGGCCACCAGTGAATATGGCCAAACTCACCGTTGCTTGATTTCTGCGGGCATTGCTGATCATGCACCGTTTCCGGAGATCCTGAGCACTTTGATGTTGTGACCACAGCCAGTGAGGCAATTGTCGGGGCGGGCAGCGGAGTAGCATATTTCGCATCCTCCGGGATCCAGACAGTCATCTCTCCACGTCCACGGTTAGCCCAGGAATAGTAAGGGATCGCCTTAATATCCACCGGAGTTTTCTCAATGGTCCCATCGAGCTGCGACTTCAAAGAGTATCCCCTTCCGGAAATCATACCAACCCCATTTAACAGGTCAGGTTTGAACGACCAGGTAAACCCCGGCTCTTCGGCCAGCATCAGGTTCAGTGCCTTTTGATCGGCCTGATCGGCCCATTCCAGGGCGTACATCAGTGGTCCGCGCTGCAAGGCAACCTGGCCCCTGTCGGCCTCCACCTTGTCGTTGGCCTGAACCCTCCGGACATCCATCGGCATGCCGATTTCTACCTGATCTCCGGTTTTCCAGGATCGTGTGAGAATCGCAAATCCATTTTCAGATTTATAACTTACTGATTTACCATTTATTTTGATGGTCACGGGATTGGTTTCCGGATCAATATAATGATACAGATCGCTCGGTACAGCCTGACTGCCGGTCCAGCCCGGTATGCGGATCATCAGGTTAAAGCGGCCCTTTTTATCCGGATTGATTGCGAGTTTGACCAACCCATTCCACGGATAATCTGATTCCTGGTGGATGGTTACTTTTCGGCCGCCAACACTAACTTGGGCTTCACTTTGCACAAACAGGTTTACAAACAGGTCGTTATCTTTTACTGCGTAAATGTAACCGGGAACCGACGGAATGAACCTGCACAGGTTGCTCGGGCAGCAGGCGCAGCCAAACCAGGCACTGCGCTCATGCTGTCCTTTTGACCGAAGCACGTTCGGATAGAAAAAGCGGTCGCCCGATAAGCCCAGTCCGCTCAATACGCCATTATATAAACTACGCTCGAGCACATCCAGATACTTGGATTCTCCGTGAAGAAGGAACATCCGGTAATTCCAGAATACATTGGCAATATTGGCACAGGTTTCACAATAAGCACTCATGTTTGGCAGCTGATAATCAATGCCATAAGCTTCTCCTGCACCGGTAGCACCTACGCCTCCGGTGATATACAGTTTTTTACCAACCACATTTTTCCAGATGGTATCTATGGCTTTCAGATAGGCCTGATCGCTTGTAAGTGCTGCCATATCTGCCATCCCTGAGAACATATAATTGGCACGGACAGCATGACCATCAGCTTCAGTTTGGTCGACCGGTTTTTTATGGGCCTGGTTATAAACATCTCCACCCGGACCGCGGACATCGAGGAAAAACTTGGCCAGGTTGAGGTACTCCTTTTTGCCGGTAGCGCGGTATAGCTTGGTGAGGCCGATTTCCACCTCCTGATGGCCGGGATAATGTTCGCACTTTCCCCATCCGAAATCCTTAACGATCAGATCGGCTGCCTTTATGGCAATATCGAGCATGGTTGTTTTTCCGGTTGCCTGATAATGAGCGACAGCAGCTTCGAAAAAATGGCCGAGGTTGTACAGTTCATGACTGTTTTCGCTCTCCAGTTCCCACCGTTTTTTACCGGCCCATGGATGAGCGCTGTCGCCCATGATGGTGCGGTTGGTATACAGATACCCGTCGGGCTCCTGAGCGGCACCGATCCTGGCAATCAGCTGATCGAGATAAGCATCTAGCTTGGGATCCGGTACGGTTTGCAGCGAATAGGATGCTCCTTCGATGATCTTATAAACATCCGAGTCATCAAAAGGATAGATGCTGCAGAACGAGCCTTTTATAACTCCGGCAGCAATATCAAAATTCTTGATTCGCCCGGTTTCTTCACTCTGTTTAAAAGCATAGGGTATAGTCAATCCGGCATTCAGTTTTACCCGAGGTGCCCAAAATGCATCTTCGAGTTTAACCTGATTGAATGCCACCGGCTGTATCGGGTAATCGGCCGATACAGGTTTGCTTTCACTGCATCCGGCCAAAAGCAGCAGAAGTGCTCCGGCCAGAAAAGAATTAGTTAAAATTCGTACCATGATTTATACTGATTTGAATAATGATTTTTATCGATGGACGCAATTATGCGCCCCTACAATCCCTGCCTATTTTGTCAATTGTCACCGTTCTTCTGTCCATAATACGCATCCGGGCCGTGCTTTCTCTGGTAATGTTTCTCCAGGATGGCTGGCTGAACCGGATTGTCCTTGCCAAGCATGACGGTCCGGAAGGCTAATTTAGCAATCTCTTCCAGGATAATCGCATGTTTCACCGCTTCAGCCACTGTTTTGCCCCAGCAGAACGGGCCATGTTCGGCAACCAGCACTCCGGGAACCTCAATTGGATCAATGCCATTGAAGTTTTCCCGGATAACCTGACCCGTAGCGCGTTCGTATTGTCCCTGGATTTCGGCGGGTGTTAATAACCGCGTACAGGGAACCGGGCCGTAAAAATGATCGGCATGGGTGGTACCCAGGCAGGGGATACTGCGGCAGGCCTGTGCCCAGGAGGTTGCCCACTCGGAATGAGTGTGAACAATGCTTCCAATAGCCGGGAAAGCCTGATATAAAAACAGATGTGTAGGGGCATCTGAGGAGGGTTTCAGCCGACTATCGACCACATTACCCTGCATATCCAATACTACCATATCCTCAGGGGTCATTTCGTCATACGAAATTCCGCTGGGCTTGATCACAACAAGGCCCTTCACCCGGTCGATCCCGGATACATTTCCCCAGGTCAGTTTCACCAATCCTTCTTTGACCAGGGCCAGGTTGGCTTCAAATACTGCCTGTTTAAGATTTGTTAGTCGCATGTTGGTGTTTAATGGACGAAAATATGTGTCATACGTTATACATCCACCGAAAAATAAAATCCCTTGGATACCAGTTCCTGGTATTTTTCAGGATTGAACCGATAAAGGAAAGCTCCTTTTTTAGATGAAGATCTATCTTTCTCATCGAGTTTATCCAGGAGACCCATGGATAAAATCTTCTTGCAAAAATTTCTCTTATCCAGTTCTTTCTGGAAAATTGCCTCATACAGGCTCTGCAATTGCGGCATGGTAAACTTCTCAGGCAGCAATTCAAATCCGATCGGTTGAATACGTGCACGCCGGCTCAACCTCTTCATGGCTTTGCCGACCATCTCACGATGATCAAAAACCAGATCAGGAATGTCACTCACGGGCTGCCAGTGAGCATTATTCTCTTTTACCAGATCTTTATCATAATCTTCAATTTTTATGAGCGAATAATAGGCAACTGAAACAACCCGCTCACCCGGATCACGATCAACCTCACCATAGGCAAATAACTGCTCCAGATAAACATTTCGCAACCCGGTCAGTTGATTAAGCACTCTTTCGGCCGCCTGGTAAAGGCCTTCGTCCTGTTTAGGAAAACCTCCCATGAGCGACCACATACCCTTGCCGGGTTCCATGTTCCGTTTGACCAGCAAAAGTTTAAGGTCGTGATTGTCAAAACCGAAAATCACGCAATCCACGGCCAGTAATTGACGGTCCTCAAGAGGGTAATACAGGCTCATACGATTAAATTTAAGTGTTAAAATTACACTTTTGTTGAGACTTAAAAAATCGGATCCTTAAAATATTCATCCCATTAAAGAACACACCATTTTGAAATTCGATTTTGTATTTTACGCCGTTTACAATTTTCACATATTATGAGAACAGGATTTATCTGCAGTTTACTGATCATTGTTAGTCTTACGACATCGATTTACGGTCAGGTTGAAAATCGTTCCGAGCTAAAGATCAAAGATTTCATGGCACTGAATTACCAGGGACAGTCTCCCGGTCAGTTCCAGTGGTCGCCAGATGGGAAATATCTATATTTTCAGTGGAATGCTGACAACAAGCCGTCTGATTCGGCCTACCGGATCGATCCGGCCAATCCGGTTTTGCAAAAGATCCCGCGTGGAGAATTGCAGAAAATCCGGCCTGAAAATAAGGAGTACAATGCGGACAAGAGTATGGAGCTGATCAATAAAGACGGAGACATTTACCTTGTCAGCTGCAAGAATAAAGATACCGTACTTGCCTTCAGCACCAGCATGCCTGTTTCGGAGGTATCCTTTTCTCATTCAGGCAAGAAACTGGTTTTAACGATCGGCAATAATTTATATCTGCTCGATCCGGTGAATGGCCAATTCAGGCAACTCACCAATTTCCTGGCTGAGAAGCCCGAATCACCCAGCCGGCCTGTCCAGCAGCGGGAAAAGTTGAATGCTCAGGATCAATGGCTTATGCAGGATCAGGTGCGCCTGTTTCCAAAAGTTGCCACATCAGGCGGAGGCGGTCGCAGGGGAGGGACGGCCAATTACGGGATGGGCAGGAGGCCCCAGGGTGGTGCCAAAGCGGGCGGCCCTGATGCGATATATACTGAAGGATATACTGTTTATGGACTTGCACTCACCCCGGATGAGAAGTATGTCACATTTACAAAATCCTGGCCGGGCGAAAATTCGAAGCCCACCATCATGTCGGCCTATGTTACCCGCTCCGGCTATACCGAAACCATCAACACCCGCTCAAAAGTCGGGGAGGTTGGAGGGAAAACGATTATGGGGATACTGAATCTTGATAAGGATTCGACCTATGAACTAAAAGTAGATCAGATACCCGGAATTACCGATCTTCCTGATTATGTGAAAGATTATCCGGATAAGTACAATGACCGCAAAGCGGATATACGCCCTGTCAGGATCATGGGACCCAAATGGACCTCCGATGGACGATTCGGAATAATTGAAGCTCAATCGGGTGATAACAAAGATCGCTGGTTGTTGACTTTTAACCCTGGAGATGGATCAGTAAAACTGCTTGACCGGCAGCGTGATGAGGCATGGATTGGCGGACCGGGGATTGGTTATGGTCAGGGAACAGGCTGGATGCCTGATGGCCGGCGATTGTGGTTCCAGTCTGAAGCATCGGGTTATTCCCATTTGTATTGGATAAATGTTGAAACCGGCGAAAAACAAGCGCTCACTTCTGGCAAATTCGAAGTGTATGGCCCTCAAATTTCAAAAGACAAAAAATGGTGGTATTTCACTTCCAATGAAGTACATCCTGGTGAGCACCACTTCTATCGGATGCTGGTTGAAGGGGGGGTGAGGGAAAAAATCACTTCAATGACCGGTGGGAATGAGGTTACCCTTTCGCCGGATGAAAAATGGCTTGCTATTGAGTATTCTACTGCCAACCGGCCCCCTGATCTATATATCCAAAAAAACCAGCCTGGTGCTGAGGCCATTGCCATAACAGACTCCAGGAGCGATGATTTTAAAGCTTACAACTGGCGGATACCCGAGTATATCAGTTTTACCGCATCGGATGGCACACCGGTTTATGCCCGACTGTACAAACCAGCGGCAGGCCAGTCCAATATGGCGGCGGTGATGTTTGTTCATGGTGCCGGTTACCTGCAAAATGCGCACAAATGGTGGTCGACTTACAATCATGAATATATGTTCAATAACATGTTGGTTGACAACGGTTATACGGTTCTTGACATTGATTACCGGGGAAGCTCGGGTTATGGCCGCGATTGCCGCACCGGCATTTACCGCCACATGGGTGGCAAGGACCTTTCAGATCATATTGACGGGGCCGGGTACCTCGTTGCCAATTGCGGCATCGATCCAAAACGGATAGGTTTGTACGGCGGATCATACGGTGGGTTCCTGACCCTGATGGCACTATTTACCGCTCCGGATGTTTTTGCATCCGGGGCTGCACTGCGCTCGGTGACCGACTGGGCGCACTATAACCACGGCTATACGGCCAATATACTGAATACCCCGGTCGAGGACAGCCTTGCTTATGCCCGAAGTTCACCTATAAACTTTACCGAAGGGCTTAAAGGCAACCTTTTGATGTGTCATGGGGTATTGGACGATAATGTTCATTTCCAGGATATTGTACGCCTGACTGAAAGGCTTATCGACCTGGGCAAGGATAATTGGGAATTGGCTATTTATCCGCTTGAGCACCATAGCTTTACCGATCCTGACGCCTGGACCGACGAGTACAAAAGGATTTTCAAACTCTTTCAAACGACCTTACGGTAAATATGCTCCCTGCGGTCGCTAAATATGCTCCCTGCGGTCGCTAATTATGCGCTGCGCGCTAATTGGCTCGGCTACGCCTCGCTAAGAATTTCCCTCAGAGCCCAATTAGCGAGCGTAGCGAGCATATTTAGCGCGCAGCGCATAATTAGTGAGCACAGC
>JAPLDV010000319.1 GCA_026391235.1 Bacteroidia bacterium
TAATTGCACGAAATATGATTCCTGTTCTTACAATACGACTGCCTGTATCCGTAAGTTTCCACATAATAAATACGGAAATAAGCATAATAGATAAACACAAGAAATATAGGATTGTCGGTGAATCTGAAATAACAGCCAAACCGTAAATACCGAGCTCACCGCCCGTGAACGTTGGAAAGAGAAAGACGATGCCTTGAAGAATCACGGGAATTGCCAGGGTAACTATAGCCAGGTAAGGACCTCTTAAACGAAGGGCAGGAATTCCAACAATCACCCCTATCAATACCCCAGTGAACGCTCCTATGGGAATCGTTACCCAAATTGGGAATCCCAACTTCGAATTAAGAATGGCAGAGGTATACGCCGCTACTCCGAAAAAGGCGCCATGTCCCAAATTCAACTGGCCGGAGAAATACAACAGATCCCAGCTCGCAGCAAAAAGGGCAAAGATAGAGCAAAATGTAAGCATTTTAAGAAAATATGCACGAAGATCGAAGAATCCCACAGCAAAAAGTACGAGGATTATTATTGCTGCAATGAATCGCCCTGGAATATCAAAAACTTCAGATTTAATCGTTCTGTACAGACGCCAAGTCAAATAATTCACTTTTATAGCCTCTCATCTTCAAAAGTTATGCCGAACATTCCTTCCGGCCTTTTTGCGAGAACAATCACCATAATGATTAAAGCTATGGAACTCTTTATAAATGTTCCCATGGGTATCCAAGTAACAACTGCGACTTCGGAAAACGCCAGAAGGTAGGCCGCAAGGAAGCTCCCTTTCAGACTTCCCAATCCCCCCAAAACCACGATAGCCAATGTCATTATCATTGGATGCATCCACATTAACGGCTCAACAACATAAATTGGGGAGACAAATATACTTGAGATTGCCGCAAAACCGATCCCTATGCATACTGATATCAAGGACACGCGCCTTTCGCTAATCCCCATAACGTTGACAATCTCTCTGTCCTGTGACGTCGCCCTGATTGCGATTCCCAGTTTCGTTCTACTTAGGAAAAGCCACAAGCCGATGATCAGAGACAGGGATACAAAAAATGCCAAGAAGTATTGATTCAAAACCCTCACCCCAAAGAGCTCATGATATCCATCAACAAAACCCGGCACTCTGTAGAAATCTGTGCCAAAAATAGCAAGACTTATCTCTTCAAAAAGAAAAGCTAAACAAACGCTAATGAGTATCACCACTGTTTCATGTGACCGAATACGCTCAAGAAATAATTTGTAAATAGCTATTCCTACAAGCATCACCGTAGAGACAGAGATAAAAGCGGACAGAAATATGTTCAGACCAGCTAACTTGCATAAAACATAAAAGAAGTAGGCTGCGAGCATGTAGAAAGAGGTGTAAGCGAGATTGATAATTCTGGCCGCTCCAAACATAAGAGAGAAACCAAGCGCGAGCACGGCATATACCGTTCCTATCATTACTGAACTGATTATTACCTGCATCGGACCTGACCTCCCCTTTTCAGCATCATCTATATTGTCAGCATTTATTAGTTACTCTTTTTCCACTGTTTCACTACCCAAGGCGGCAGCTTGTATTTTTCGACACCTTCATATCTTACCCCTTCCCATCCATCCGGCCAGACAGCGACAAGCTTGTCCTTGTCGAGCCACTGCAGAACTAGCCAAGTGGAAAAACCCGGACCAAACTTCAGATCATGAGCCAGTTCATGGCCACGGGGATAAAATGCAATTCTTCCATAAGCCCCCGTATAAT
>JAPLDV010000544.1 GCA_026391235.1 Bacteroidia bacterium
CAAGGTTTATGGTGACCAGATTAAATCGGAGTATGTGGATTTTGGCTGGCAAGTGAGGAAATGACCTTTTCGGGTGTCGGGTATCGGGTGTCGGGTGTCGGGTATTGAAAAGCCGTGTTGCCAACAACTGAAACCTGAAACCTGATACCCGAAAACAAACAATAAAACCATGAAAAAGCTTTTGCTATGTCTAGTTCTGGTCGGTCTCATGATGACCGGTTGCCGTCAGGGCGATCAGCAGGCATATGAATTCCAGATACCGGGAATAGCTGTAAACGTCAATGGTTCGGGTGAGGTATCCCGGATTGAGTTTACTAACAAAAACCTTGTTCGTGAGGTAAAAATACTGAGCCGGCTGGCTGATTGTGACCCGGTGGGCAGGATTAAAGCAACCCGCAAACAGGCACAGATCAGCTTCCGCCGGAAATGGATATCAAAGTCGACCGGCAATTCATGCATCCTTACCGACCGGTTCAGTCCGGGAAACGGAAGTATCCGATGGGAGATTGAGATAACCGGACTTAAGGGCCCCTGGACCACACCGATCGAGACCCGCCTGATTTATCCCGATGCTGCAAATGCAAAATTCTGGACCGCCTGGGGCGATCCCCGTCTGGGCGAAATCCGCAATCAATCTCCTGAACAACAAGCATCACTGGGTATATTGCCATCAGATATTACCGGCAACTGGAGTGATCCGCTGATTCCCATCCCTTTTGTAAATGATACAATCTGGTATGGAGCCCCCCCTTACGGCTATGATAATCCCCGCCTGGGATTCTGTCCGTTCCAGGGAAACCTGCTTGGGATTCCCATGGTTTCAATATCTGAAGATCAGTACGATACCGGTCTGAGCGTGATTTTGTCGCCCGAAGACACCCTGCTTGATCTGAACCTCCGGACCAGCGCATCCGGAGAGTTGGTATTCTCCAGGTACTATCACCGGATCTCATCAGCAAATACAATCCGGTTTCACCTTGACATCGTGGCGCATGAGTCGGGCTGGCGTGGCGGATTGCGCTGGATGGCAGCTAATTATCCGGCCTATTTCAATCCGAATATCCCGCTCGCCGACGAAATTGCCGGTACAGGGGCCTATTCCTCGCTGGAAACAGCTTTCGATCTGGATAAAATGAACAAAATGGCATTCGGGGTGAACTGGAAGGCCAGCTTCGATTTTCCGTACATGGGCATGTTCATTCCGCCTGTTGAAACCGACACAGCCCATTGGAACCGGTACGGAGGCAATACCACCTCGATCAGGGACATGCGGGAATATGCAACCCGGATGAAAAACCAGGGGTTTCATGTATTGAGCTACTTCAACGTGACCGAATTCGGCGCCAACATTACCGATCCTAAACCTCCTCGAAAGGAAGCTGCCGATCAGGATTTATGGAAGAGTGCCGATGATTTTCTTTACTACACACTGGCAGATGCGATTCTGCATGTTCCCGGAGCTGTTACGCAGGATAAACTGGCATTTTACCCGCGGTCACGGCCCAAAGGCCCATACTACACCTGGGGCAACGGGATCATCATGGATCCGGGCGAACCTGATTACCAGGCCTTCCTGCTTGATCAGGCAAAAAAACATATCGAAATGATTCCCGATGCTGAAGGGATCTGCATCGACCGCATGGACTGGCTCCGGATGTACAATGAAGAGCGCGACGACAACGTGAGCTGGTTTGGTAACCAGCCCACCCGTTCACTCCTGATGTCGTGGAATAATCTCCTGGATCAGCTCGGACCGCTTATGCACAAATCGGGCAAGGTGATTTTTATCAACAACCATGATAAGCGGATCGATCTGCTGCGCCAGACCGATGGGTACTTTGATGAATTTACCTATGGTGGCTCGCCGCTGAACCTGACGTCTTTGATGGGTGTCAGGAGGCCGGTGCTCGGCTGGACCAGCGAGGAGAAAAACCTCAGGCCCGATCCGGATGCCTTCTTTCAGCGGTATCTGCACCTTGGGGTATATCCGATGGCCCCGTTCCCGGGAAATGATCACTCGCTGTTGCCCGGTGAATGGGTTGATAAACAATATCTTGACTATGGCCCGATGATGCAATTGATGAAAGGTAAAAAATGGGTTCTGGAACCTCATTGCATCGAAGTGGTTGACCTCGCTGCCAAGGCCAATCTCTTCGAGGTGCCTGGCGGATGGGTGGTTCCTGTGACTTTCGGGCCCCAGGAAGGAGCGGTAACCGTAATGATCCGGAATGTATCCGGAATGAAAGGAAACCTGACTGCTGAAGCGCTTTATCCTGGGATCGAAAAACCGGTGAGCTTACCATTATCCCGCGTGGACGATCAGATCAGGATAACTGTTGCTACGCACAGGGGGTGTGCGATGGTGAGAATCGTGAAGCGTGACGAATGACGTGGAAAAAACATAGTAGAGACGCATATTTGCGTCTTCCAGGTAACGAGTGACGAGTGACGCGAAACATAAAAAATTTAAAGAAAACCTAATGACGGATGCTGCAGCGGCTATCATTACAGAGATTCATTGATCCTCGGATTTTCACATACGCATTTGAGTGGAACGGGTGTGGCGGATTTCGGGGATATTCTGGTGATGCCTTCGGCAAGTGCGGGAAGTAATCATGGAGCACTTGTCACCCCGGCGCAGGCCGGGGCCCGCTTTCGCGGGGATGACAGAACAAGCCGCTTTCGCGGGGATGACAGAACAGGCCGCCTTCGCGGGGATGACAAGGAAGGCCTCAGTACAGCGTCGAAAGGTCCCGGCCTTCGCCGGGATGACAAGGGATCTAAGTACTCGCATAACAGTGAGAAGGCGTCGCCGGGGTATTACAGTGTTTTTCTTGAGGATTCGAAGATCAAGGCTGAACTGACGGCCACCAAGCGAGTAGGATTGCACCGGTATACTTTTCCGAAGTCGGATAATAGCAGCATCCTGTTTGATCTCGCACACGGGATCATGAACGGCGACAAGCCTTTGGAAGATTGTTTCATCCGGATAGTGAGTTCCACGGAAATCGAAGGTTTGCGCCATTCACAGGGCTGGGCGCCCGACCAGTATGTTTACTTTGTTGCCCGTTTTTCAGAGCCGTTTACCAAAACGGCACTTTACCTGAATGGCGAACCTGCCGGCAGCCGTGAAATCGAGGGGAAATCTGTCAAAGCATTGCTCAGTTATAAGACTAAAGAAGGTGACGAAATCCTGGTGAAAGTAGCACTTTCGGCAGTAAGCACTGAAGGTGCACGACGGAACCTTGATGCGGAACTTTCAAGCTGGGATTTCGATAAAACGGTAAACCGGGCCAAAGATGCCTGGAATGCCGAATTGGGCAAAATCAAAATTTCCGGGGGTACGAGAGATCAGCAAACGATCTTTTATACAGCGCTTTATCATTCCCTGCTCACCCCAAACCTCTATTCAGATGTTGACGGACAGTACCGGGGGATGGACCATCTGGTTTATAACGGCGAAGGCTTCAATTATTACACGGTTTTTTCACTCTGGGATACATACCGTGCTGTACATCCCCTGTTTAACCTGATCGATCCCAAAAGGAACCAGGATTTCATCAAAACAATGATCAAACAGTATGAGCAAACAGGCTTGTTACCCGTGTGGGAACTGGCAGGTTGCGAAAATAACTGCATGATAGGTTATCATGCCGTTGCTGTTATTGCCGATGCATATCTGAAGGGGTACCGGGATTTCAATATTGATAAGGCATTCGAGGCCATGCTGGCCAGCGGGGCACAAAATACCGAAGGGATTGATTCCTACCGGAAATTTCAGTTCCTCCCAAAGGAAAATTCCACCAACTCGGTATCGAAAGTGCTGGAATATGCTTACGACGACTGGTGCATTGCGCAGGTAGCCAAATCGCTTGGACGGATGGATGAATATCGTGAGTACATCAGGCGATCACAATATTACCAGAATCAGTATGATGCATCCACCGGATTAATGCGGCCGAGGCACGCAGATGGCCGCTGGCTGACTCCCTTCGATCCGTTTAAAGTGTCGATGCTCGACCAGGGGGATTTTACGGAGGCAAATGCCTGGCATTATAGCTTTTATGTTCCGCAAAATATTCCGGATCTGATCCGGCTTTCCGGTGGCGATCAGGCTTTTATTCAGAAACTTGATACTTTTTTTACCGTTAAGACCGGCGTAAAAAACAACATTTCCGATTTTGAAGGGATATTCGGGCAATATGCTCACGGAAACGAACCGAGCCATCATATGCCTTACCTGTACAACTATGCCGGGACACCCTGGAAAACCCAGGAGATCGTAAAAAGAGCTATAAATGAGTTCTACACATCCAAACCCGATGGGCTTTGCGGGAATGATGACTGCGGACAATTATCGGCCTGGTATGTTTTCAGCGCGATGGGGTTCTATCCGGTTTGTCCGGGACAGGATCAGTATGTGATCGGAAGTCCGGTTATCGATAAAACCGAAATATCCCTGACCAATGGCAAAATATTCAGTATCAAGGCTCAAGGCTCAGGGCTCAAGGCACCATACATACAGTCGGCCTCACTTAACGGGCAGGAATATAAGAATTCTTACCTGGCGTACGGAGACATTATGAAGGGTGGCGAACTCACACTTAAGATGGGATCAGAGCCCAATAAAGAATGGGGCAAGGCCTCGGAAAACCGTCCCTCAGCCTTGCCGGTTGAGCCGGAGAACCTGCTCAAACCACTGGGCACCGAAAGGCTGTTTATGCCATTTATCAAATCTGCCGGCCGGATGTTCAGGGGGCAAACTAAAGTTGAGCTGGGATGTATCTCCGAAGGGGCCGGGATTCATTACACCCTAAACGGCACTGAGCCACGGATAACTTCTGCAAAATACACACAACCGTTTGATATTTACCGCACATCACGCGTCAGGGCAATAGCATTCAAGTACGGGATAATTGAAAGTGAAACGGCCTCAGCGGATTTCTATAAGAGTTCGCTCGATCCGCAATCGCCGAAACTGAAAGTGGAGTATCAGGTGCCTCCATTTGAAAGGGATTATCTTGGAAGAACGGTCGACGGCAGTTACTCGCCTAATTACAAGGCTGGCGGAAAAATGGCCCTCGTTGACGGAAAAACCGGAAGCCCTGATTTTACTGACGGAAGATGGCAGGGTTTTGAAGGGAAAGATATGGAGGTTGTGATCGATATAGGCCGGGAGATGCCGGTTTGGCGAATAACTGCGAGCTTTCTCCAGAGTTTATCGGTCTGGATTTTCCACCCGATCGAAATTAGTTTTTCCATTTCAGCCAATGGTAAGGATTTTCAAATGATGGAAGTTTTTGATAATTATCCCGACAGGGCCAACATGAATGATGGCATAAAATACTTTGAAACATTGGTTTACGGTGCCCCGGCAAGATACATCAGGGTCAAGGCAAAAAGCATAGGCCTTTGTCCGCCCTGGCATCACGGAGCCGGCGGGGCAGCGTGGCTGTTTGCGGATGAGGTTATTGTCGAATAGGAGGGTGTCGGGTGTCAGGTATCAGGTATCAGGTATCAGGTATCGGGTATCGGGTATCGGGTATCGGGGTTCAGGTATCGGGGTTAGGGGTTGTGATTGTTGTCGGTTGTCGGTTGTGCGAGGGTGATTGGGAGTTTGCAGTGCTGTTTAGTATTGTCCCGGATGTTGCCTTGACCAAAGTGCTCATATTTATGTTGCCCCCGGCAACCGATACCCGATACCCGATCCCTGATCCCTGATCCCTGATACCCGATACCCGATACCCTCCTACCCCAGCTCCGCCTCTTTCTTTTCCAGCTCTTTGAGTACATCCTCCGCTTTGCCCTGCAGCTGAGTTAGTTTGCCCGCGAAAAGCTCTTTATAATACCGGATGCCCTCCCGGACATTTTCGCGGAATGAATCGAGAGTCTTTTTCTCTTTGGGATTCGATGAATTAAGCCTTGGTGCCAGCCGGGTTTTCAGGTAATCAACATAAATACCAAGCTCCTTGACGAACATGTGCGGACGATCGGTTCGCTCAATTATATTGTTTTTCCCATAAATATGACCAACCATTTCGGGCAGGGTAACCTCACGGGTAAAATAAGCCATGTTCGGTCCGGGACAAACTGAAACACCCGGGCCTTCTGATCTGTGATTCAAATCATTTGCGATAAGCGAGGCAGTTCCAAGTCCGACACAGATACATGATTTCTCCACAATTCCTTCATACCGTGACTGATACTCGTCCTGGCCAAGCTCCATATGTGACAGCTGATCGATTTTCATCTGCTGATACTCGCGTGAAGCAGTACAGATAGGCTTTTCAGTAAATTCGGTATCCAGGCAGGCATACCGTTTCGGGCATGGACTGCCGGGTTCGCCTTTGAGTATACGTCCTTCTTTTTCCACATCCTTGGAATTGCCTTTTAGTGAATAAAATGGCACTCCCAGTGGGGATATCCCGCTCAGATAAACATCCTCCTCAGTTGATTCACATAATTGATGACGGGTCTCCTCATCCATAGTAACAGCTTCAGGAACCAGCAGGAAGGGACTGCCCCAGCCCACTGAATCGAGACCGTAATAATCCATCAGGAATTCCTGTTCATCGGCAGTGCCAACGCCACCCTGAGCGGTGATACGCATTTCCGGTATTTCAGCCGGAACCGGACGATTCCTGGTAACAAGGGCCTGGGTCCAGAGTTGATAAACCTCGCGGGTGAGCTCTTCCCGGGAATTTTTAAAAGCCTCAAGAATGGGCCCGAGCAAAAATCCATCGGTGGCAAACGCATGTCCGCCGCAATTAAGACCGGATTCCACGCGATATTCCGAAACCCATATCCCCTTCTTGGCCAGAAACTTGCCCTGGATAATAGCTGACCGGTAATCACTGACTTTCAGAACGATTTTCTTTTTCAGGTAGCCATTCTGATCGGGATAAAAATCATCGAAATTCTCCAGATAGGCGTATAACCTGGGGTTCATTCCGGCCGACAGCACGATGGAGGATTCGAGGTTGCTCTCGGCAAATCCTCGCAGGGCAGCGTGTGCGTCATTAAATTCATGCGGAAGAGTCTCTCCGTGAATGTAGTTTTCCTTATCCAGTTTGGTCATGATATTCACATCGATCGAACCGGGCTGCAGTCGTTGCTGGGCCCACCTCTTAATCTCATTGATGCTGGCCTTTGCGGCTATCAGGTCATTAAATTCTTTTTTGAGAGTCGAAAAATCCGGGAGCATTTCCATGTACCGGTCAAACTCTTCCTTTTTCCCGATGGCAGCTTGCTTAATCATTTCAAATTTTTCCCTGACCATGGTATCAACCAGGTTCAGATATGAGGTTATTCGCTTGGCTCTGAAGTCTTTAATTTTTTTTGAGATGGGTTGAAACGGTATATCCAGTTTACGGCTGTAGAATTCTCTCATTTTCTCCATCAGCATATCATCAACCAGGGAAATAACCGAAGAAATACCGTAAGGAGCCACCCTCACGGCCGTATCGATGGAATATCCGATTCCCATAACCGGGATGTGAAAGGTATGAGGATTACCTAAGTGGTTCATTTTTTGCAATTTTGAAATAATCATCAAAGGTACAGCGAAATATAATGTGATAACCTTCACAGTTAAAATTAGGAGAAATTGTAGAGTCGGATGATCATCTGTCTCTACGAGCATATGCAAGACAATAGTATCTTTGCCATGAAAAACCAAACGAAGATACCGATGAAACCCGATGATTTTGATGTAAAGGAACTTGGACGGGCGACAACAAAGTCGCCGCTGAGTGATGAAAGCCGATGCAAGCCTATGTTCGGATTCGTAACCGATAAGGACCGGATCCTTTACGACACCACCCTGGCCAAATTTGAAAAACATCGTAAATCCGGCGATACCCCGATATCATTTGAAAAGGCCGGCCCGCGTGAAACAGTCTATTTTCAGCCTTCTAAAACCAAAATCGGGATAGTGACCTGCGGTGGCCTCTGTCCCGGACTGAACAATGTGATCCGTAGCATTGTAATGGCTGCCCACTACCGCTACGGTGTGAAAAATATTATCGGATTTCAGTATGGTTATGAAGGGCTTAACCCGGATCACGACCATCCGGTTGTTGACTTGACACCGGAGAAAGTCAACCATATTCACCATATCGGAGGATCCATCCTGGGCTCATCAAGAGGTAACCAGGACGTACCCCGGATGGTAGATACGCTGGAGATGATGAACATCAACATCTTGTTTACCATCGGGGGTGATGGCACTTTGAGGGGAGCGCATGCCATCCATGAAGAGATCACCAAACGAAATCTCAAGATAGCGGTAGCGGGGATACCAAAAACCATTGATAATGATATTAACCTGATTGACACATCATTTGGTTTTGAAACAGCATTCACCATCGCCAATGAAGTGATCAGCAATGCCCATAATGAAGCGTCCGGAGCCTTTAACGGGATCGCCCTGGTTAAGCTGATGGGACGGAATTCCGGATTTATTGCCGCACATGCTGCACTCTCTATCCAGGAAGTAAACTTCGTTCTGATTCCAGAAATGGCTTTTACACTTGACGGTACAAACGGCTTCATCGAAGTCCTTCGAAAGCGGCTGGAGCAACGTCATCACGCGCTGGTTGTAGTGGCCGAAGGGGCCGGACAGGATTTCTTTGCCGGCGAAACCATGGAAAAAGATCCATCAGGAAATATTAAAATGAAAGATATCGGTCTATACCTGAAAGACCGGATCTCAAAACAGTTCAAGGCGGATAAGTTCCCGTTCGCTCTTCGCTACATCGATCCCAGCTATTTTATCCGGAGCGCACCGGCCAATGCCAACGACAGCAAGTTCTGCAGTTTGCTTGCTCAAAATGCCGTTCACGCCGTAATGGCCGGCAAAACCGATTTCGTGGTTGGTCACTGGAACAACGAATTCACTTTGCTTCCGATCCCTATTGCCGTAGCTAAACAGAAGAAGATCGACATCAACGGCGAATTGTGGTGGAACGTGCTTGAGGCAACGGGGCAGCCGGGGATGCAATAGGAAAAACCATAATTTGCACCCATTACTAATTAAAGATCACTTTTATGTCACAAGAGAATTTAGGGGTCGGCTCACGGGTAAAACACCCGCAAATGGGTAAGGGAGTTATCGTTCAGGTGCGATCTGATGCCTACGAAATAGGATTTATCGAGTATGGCGTGAAACTGATCAAGCGCGATTACGAAGGCCTGGAAGTTATTGAAGCGGTAGAAACCCCGGAGGATTTGGTTTCTTATGCAGACATGGAAAAAAGCCTGATCCGGGTGCTGAACCGTTTCAGCGATATCCAGCAAACAGTGCCGCTCGGGCAGAAATGGACCGGTGGGAGAATGGTACTGTATCCGGGAGATAAATCCCTGAAAGAGAAAGAGCTTCCGATTGAAACCTTTTTTCATAAAATCGTAATGGTCCGCGATCGCGTGCGGGTCATGGAACAACGGATAAACGCCAGCAACCTTACTGATGAGGAAAAGGTTGATCTTGAACAGTATATCTCACGTATTTACGGCAGCCTGACCACTTTTAATGTACTGTTCAAGAATAAGGAAGATCAGTTTACGGGCGAGAAAACGGAGAAGTAACCAGTACACTGATACTTAAAGCGTAACGCATCACGTTCCAGTCACTTGTTTAGCCGAATTCGCCCCTAACGAAACGCGTTTTTTATTCCATCGTGTCATAAGCCTGAACGAGTCGAAACCCAGTGAGTTACCACTCGAATTAGCATCCTTGCCCACCTGCTCGAACCGGATCGTGTGCATTCCTTTCTTCAGTGCCGCACTGCCAAGATAATAATCATAAACATCGAGTTTTTCAGAATATAGATCCAGTACCCTTACTTCTAATTTTGGATCAGCAAAGTCAAAGTCGATGGTCATAGGTACCCTGGCAATGGGTTTGCCATCGATAAACAATTTATAATTGCCATAATCAGGGGCATGGCTCATTTTTAGCAACAGTCCCCGGTATTCTGCATTTTCAACAGTAAAGTCTGCTTCCATCCATGCATTGCCGGTCGACGGGGTAAAAAGGATTTGCCCGTTTCCGGTCCAGTCATAACCTTCCTGCAATCCAATTTTCCCCGGGGAATGACGAACGGAGCCAATCATGTCTTTCCCTTCGATAACAGTTTCCAGGTTAGGCAGTATTCGTTCTTCGCAGGGAGGCAAGGCAGCAAACCGTTTTGGCTGCCCCTGCTGGTACCAAAACGCAACTGTGGCCATATCGTCCTCCCGTTCGACATGGCCGTCAACCTTGCCCGATGCTGATTCATCAGCTGAAATCCACCCGGCTGTACATGCCAGCGGTAAAGAGTGTATTTCGAACCCAGGTCTTCTTCTCCCTTGCTCATGTACGAGCACCCGGAATAAGCGTTAAGGTTTTCCATAAAACCCCAGGCGCTGAGGAAATAGTCCTCTGTACCGGTACCCCAGGTGGAAGGCTCGGTTTCCCCATCTACATAGTATTTGGCATCGCCTTCGCCAAACCAGTAAGGGCTGCGTGAGCGAACGGACATGACAGTACCGACATAATGCCCTTTGCCCTCGATATCGGCAATCAGATAGTCCTTACCCATTTGCTCAGGAAACTCCTGTCTGTATTGTGCGCAGAAGTAAGCCGTGTTCTTCGGCAGTGCTGCTATTTCCGTATAGTCAGTCTGGAAATAAAAGCTCCTTGCCGCTTTCTTGCCATCGTTGGTAACAGTGATTTTAGCTGCCTTTTGGAAAGGCATTTGCCAGTAGCAATTATACCCGTCACCTCCTTCAACCAAAACGGGGATTGACCGTACCTCTTTGCGCAGGCCAAATCCTGATGCAAAAAAATCGCCAATCGGAGCTTCCACTGCCGGCTCCGCAGCATTATCCCAATACATCCTGATAACCAGGTCTGCCGGGGTGGCTGATCCGCCTTTCTCCAGCCAGTTGGGGCGGGCATCGTTAAACGTAAGCCAGATGTGGTTGATGATGCCGGCGCCTTTGATGTCAAAAATCACCGCCGTTTCGCCGGGTTTGATATAGGTAATCCTGTCGGCGTTGCTGCTCCCGGGCGCATGCGAACTCATTGCCTTCGACCTGCCTTCTCTGATGGCGGCAAGCCCCAAATCAGGGGTACTTGTCGAATTGGTGCATGAAAACAGAAACAACATCATCACTCCGGCTAACATAATGGCAG
>JAPLDV010000549.1 GCA_026391235.1 Bacteroidia bacterium
TCCGGCCAACCTGGCTATCCAGGGCATTTTTGAGGATTCTGAATGCGATTGCCGGCTCGGTGGTGGTTCCGGATTTGGATACCACAACAATCCCCCAGCGTTTATCTTTCAAATATTCAATAAGATCGATATAGTATTTACCAACAAGATGATGCCCGGCATAAAGAATTTCGGGTCCGGGCCGGTGAATGCCAAGCGGGCTGGTAAGGGAATCTATGGCCGCACGGGCACCGAGGTAAGATCCGCCGATCCCGATGACCACGACCGCCTCCAGGTCACCAGAGAATTCCTCGGCAGCTGAAAGAATATCAGGTAATTGCTGCATCGATTTTTCCGGCAGGTTGAGCCATCCCAGAAAATCGTTACCCTTGCCGGATTTTTTCGTCAGCATAGAGTTTGCCGATGAATTATTGTTTGCCCAAAAGCGAAGTGCCTGTTTGGGGAGAAAATCCGATGCAAATTCGAGATCTACGGTAATTTTTGACATGTGTGAAGATTTTTTATTCGGGCCGCATCTGCGGGAACAATATAACATCCTGAATGGAAGGCGAGTTGGTCATGATCATCGTTAACCGGTCGATACCGATACCCAGACCAGAGGTTGGGGGCATGCCAAATTCTATGGCCCGCAGAAAATCTTCATCGAGTACCATAGCTTCCTCATCTCCCCGTTTAGCCAGAAGCATCTGCTCTTCAAACCTCTCGCGCTGATCGATCGGGTCGTTGAGCTCGGAATAGGCATTGCAGATCTCCTTGCCATTGCATATACATTCGAAACGTTCCACCAAGCCTGCCACGCTGCGGTGTTTTTTTGCCAAAGGTGACATTTCAACCGGATAGTCCATGATGAAGGTTGGCTGAACCAGTTTCGATTCACAACATTCCCCAAACAGCGAATCGATGAGCTTGCCTTTTCCCATGCTTTGGTCGGTACCGATATGCAATTTTTTGCAGGTTTCGACCAGCTGATCCTCGTTCATGCTGCTGACATCGATGCCGGTAAAATGCTCAATCGCGCCGAACATGGTAAACCGTGTCCAGGGACGTTTGAAATCGATCATATTTTCGCCAACCTGAACCTGTGTAGAGCCATGCAGCGCTAATGCCACCTTCTCGATCATCTCTTCCACGAGTTCCATCATCCAGAAATAATCCATATAAGCGACATACAGTTCAACCTGCGTAAACTCAGGATTATGGAATCGGTCCATCCCTTCGTTCCGGAAATCCTTGGAAAATTCGTAAACCCCGTCGAAGCCGCCAACAATCAGGCGTTTCAGGTAAAGCTCATTGGCAATCCTGAGGTAGAGCTCAGTATCCAGAGCATTGTGGTGAGTAACGAAGGGGCGGGCCGCTGCACCACCGTGAATGGGCTGTAGTACAGGAGTTTCCACTTCGAAATATCCGCGTGAATCCAATAACTCCCGGATCACGGTAATGATTTTCGACCGCTTGATAAATACATCTCTCACGGATGGATTGACGATCAGGTCGAGATACCGTTGACGATACCGCTGTTCCGGATCTGCGAAAGCGTCATAAAGAACACCATCTTTTTCTTTAACTACCGGCAGTGGCCTCACCGTTTTAGCCAGAAGGGTCAGGGCTTTAACATTCACCGTAATCTCACCTACATGGGTCCGGAAAACATCGCCGACAATCCCGATAATGTCACCGATATCCAGCAGGCGTTTGAAGAAAGTGTTATACAGGTCCTTGTTTTCCCCCGGGCACAATTCATCGCGGTTCACATAAATCTGTATCCGTCCGGATGAATCCATGAGCTCGGCAAACGATGCCTTGCCCATGATCCGGCGCGACATGATCCTTCCGGCATAGCAGACTCCCTGCCAGATTTCAGGCTTATCATCAAAATGTGCGCGGGTATCGGCTGCATTGGCGGTCACTGTGTATTTCGCAGCCGGGTATGGATTGATACCCATATTTCTGATTTCCTGAAGAGACTCTCTTCTGATTTGTTCCTGTTCGCTAAGTTCCGGCATATCGGGTGGTTTATAATTTTGCAAAGATACTTTTCGGCGGAGTTATAACAAACATGGAAAATTTGCTTATTTTTATTTTTTAACCCTGTCGAAGGAACCTGTATGGACAAATTTTGGAACATACTGCCTGAACCTGATGCTGTTTTCGTCGAAAGTCTATCCAATCAACTCGGGATCGGCAGAAGCTTAGCCTCTTTACTGGTTCAACGGGGGATAAAGGATTTTGAGGAGGCCAGGCATTTTTTCAGGCCACAGCTCGAAGGATTGCATAATCCCTTTCTGATGAAGGATATGGATAAGGCGGTTCAGCGACTGAACGAGGCCATTGAAAAGCAGGAAAAGGTTTTAATCTATGGCGATTATGATGTTGACGGTACCACCTCAGTTGCTCTGGTTTATTCATTTCTGCGCAAACGGCTCAATCGAATAGGGTATTATATTCCCGATCGCTACTCCGAAGGATATGGGATTTCTTATCCGGGTATAGAATATGCGGCAAAGGAAGGGTTCACGCTGGTTATTGCACTTGATTGCGGGATAAAAGCCGTCGATAAAATGGATTATGCAAGGCGCAAGGGAATCGAATTTATTATTTGCGATCATCACCTTCCCGACCTGGAATTGCCTGTTGCAGTGGCTATTCTGGATCCGAAACAACCAGATTGCGGTTATCCTTGCAAGGAGCTGTCGGGTTGCGGGGTGGGATTCAAATTATTACAGGCTTTTTGTTTAAGGAACGGTATTCCATTTTCACACATTGCCAAATACCTTGATCTCGTTTGCGTAAGTATTGCCGCCGATCTTGTTCCGATGATCGGGGAGAACAGGATATTGGCCTATCATGGGTTAAAGAAGCTTAATGAAAATCCGGTTCCTGGATTGAAAGCCTTGGTGACAATAAGTAATTGTGATGACAGGCAGATCACCGTTTCGGATATTGTATTCAAGATAGGTCCTCGAATTAATGCTGCCGGCAGGATCTCTTCGGGTGAAAGTGCGGTAGAGCTTTTGATTGCGAAGGACGAAAAGACTGCTATGGAACTAGGTGGTAAGGTGGACTCCTTTAACGATTACAGGAAGAATATTGATGTTGAGATTACCGATCTTGCCCTGAAAATGGTTGAAGGGATGGATGATATGAAAACCAGGAAAACCACGGTTTTGTATCATCCCGAATGGCACAAGGGGGTTGTTGGAATCGTTGCTTCCAGGTTGATCGATTTTTATTACCGGCCTACAGTGATCCTGACCCGTTCGAGCGGAATGGCTACCGGATCTGCCAGATCTGTAGATAATTATGATCTCTATCAGGCTATCAGTGCCTGTTCGGATCTTCTGGAAAGCTTTGGCGGGCATAAATATGCAGCAGGCCTCAGCATGCCTCTGGAAAATATCGAGCTTTTTACAAAACGTTTCGAGGAATTCGTATCCTCTACCATTACCGGCGAACAACTCATACCTCAGGTAGTGATCGATGCAGAGATCGACCTGGCTGATATTACTCCCAAATTCTTCAGGGTATTAAGGCAGTTTGAGCCTTTCGGACCGGATAACAATTCACCGATGTTTGTTTGCCGAAATCTAAAGGATACCAGCAGGAGCCGTCAGGTTGGAAGGTCATGGGAGCATTTGAAACTGAGTATAACCTCCGTGAAGGGCAATCAGGCTGATTTTGAAGGAATTGCCTTTAATATGGGGCATTTGTTTACCGAGATTCATAAGGGAAAACCATTTGATATTGCTTTTACCGTTGAGGAGAACACTTTCCGGGGTGCAACCAGTATGCAATTAATGGTTAAGGATATCCGGATACAGGAATAGAATTGACACTGTTGCCGGATGTTATCGGGAATATCGCTATTTTTACGGCGCCAAAAAAACCAATGGGTAAAGTAATTTCGATAGCTAACCAGAAGGGCGGGGTGGGAAAAACAACCACTGCCATTAATCTTGCAGCGAGCTTAGCGGTACTGGAATACAGAGTGTTGCTCGTAGATGCCGATCCGCAGGCCAATGCTACTTCGGGTGCCGGATTCGATGTCAGGAACATCAAAACCAGCCTCTATGAATGTCTGATTGATGATGTAAATCCGAAAAATATCATTCTGAATACAGAGGTTCCCGGGTTTGATGTCCTTCCTTCGAATATTGATCTGGTTGGGGCAGAAATTGAAATTCTAAACCTGCCAAACCGGGAGAAATTGATGGCCAGGGTTATCGATCAGGTTAAAAATGATTATCATTTTGTTCTTATTGATTGCTCACCTTCGTTAGGATTGCTGACTGTGAATGCTTTGACTGCAGCCAATTCGGTAATCATTCCTGTTCAGTGCGAATATTTTGCGCTCGAGGGGCTCGGAAAACTTCTGAATACCATCAAGATTATCCAGAGCAGGTTAAATCCTGATCTGGAGATAGAAGGATTTTTGCTCACGATGTATGATAACCGGCTCAGGCTATCGAATCAGGTTTATGAGGAGGTAACGAAGCATTTCCAATCGATGGTTTTCAATACCATTATCAGCAGAAATATCAAACTTGGCGAGGCTCCGAGTTATGGGAAACCCGTGGTGATGTATGACGCCAACCTGATTGAGGACGCTAACCTGAAGCCTGAAGCCTCAATAAATGAAATTGAGATCAGCCTGATCGAAACCAATCCTTTTCAGCCCAGGTCACATTTTGACCAGGAAGCGCTGGAGGAACTGGCTTCATCAATCCGGCAGATCGGTATCATTCAACCGATTACCGTTAGGAAACTGGCTGATAAGAAATATCAGCTGATTGCCGGAGAACGGCGATTGAAGGCTTCGGTAATTGCCGGACTTACCCGGATTCCCGCTTACGTCAGAACCGCTGATGACCAATCGATGCTAGAGCTTGCGCTGGTTGAGAATATTCAGCGTGAGGATCTTGATCCCATAGAGGTAGCCATATCCTATCAGCGCCTGATTGATGAGTGTAAACTGACACAG
>JAPLDV010000082.1 GCA_026391235.1 Bacteroidia bacterium
CCTCAATGCGATGGATCCCAATGAACCTTCGGTGTGCATCAATCCCCAAAATACCGATGAGATCCTGGTGGGGGCCAATTCCAATAATTACTACTTTTCCCGGGATGGTGGACTCACCTGGAAGCATGGTGTATTACAATCATCCTATGGGGTTTACTGTGATCCTGCCATTGTTTGCGATGACCAGGGCAGCTTTTACTTTTTTCACCTGGTACCGGATCTGAGCCGGGTGGTTTGCCAAAAAAGGACCAGTGATGCCATAACCTGGTCGGATGGCAGCTTTACCGCACTCAACGGTACCATGCAGATCGATAAGGAGTGGGCCTGTTTTGATCCGGTTAACGGCAATCTGTATACCACCTGGTCACAGTTCAACCGGCACGGCAGCACGGATCCGAGAGATTCGACCATCATTTTCCTTTCGCGCTCGGAAGATCGCGGATTGACCTGGTCGGAAAAGATTCGCATCAGCAATAAAGGGGGTAATGCATCAGGTGGTTTCCAGAGTGTTCACGGATCCTACCCTGCAACCGGGCCAAACGGAGAGGTGTATGTTTGCTGGTGGAGCCCGGCCGGATTGATGTTTGACAAATCGACCGATGAAGGAAAAACCTGGTTGACGGCCGATATCCGGGTAACTTCGCCGGTTCAATGGATCTATCTGGTTCCGGGAATGCAATTGACACCCACTTTCCCGGTGATCAGCTGCGACCGGAGCAACGGACGCTACCGGGGAGTCATTTACATTAACTGGTCGGATAACCGGAACGGGGCAAATGACTCCGACATCTGGGTGGTAAAATCCATGGATGGCGGAAACTCATGGTCGATCCCAAAAAGAGTGAACGATGACCCGGTCGGTAAACAGCAGTATTTCAATTTCTTATCGATCGATCAGGTAGCAGGCTATGTGTATATCGCTTATTATGACCGCAGAAACTATTCAGACAACCGCACGGATGTCTATCTGGCAGTTTCACGGGATGGCTGCACCAGTTTCGAGAACATGAAGATCAGCGATACACCCTTTTTACCATACAACACGGCATTCTTTGGCCACTACCTGGGGATAAGCGCCCACGACAACAAGGTTTTTGCCGCCTGGTCGCGTCAGGATAACGGGGTTAATAGCCTGTGGGGGTCCATTGTGGATACCGGATCGAGCGGAACCGAAAGTCTTACTAAAGGCCCGCTGACCCTGGAGCAAAACAGTCCGAATCCCTTTAATGAGTACACCTTTTTCTCCTTTAAGCTGAGTGATCCCGGCCCGGTCACCTTGCTGGTCAACGACCTGTACGGACGAACGGTAGCCGCTGTCGTTGATAATGAGCAGATGTCCGCCGGTAAGCACACCATCCATTTCAGTCCTGATCAGTACAATCTGGCTCCGGGTGTTTATTATTATACACTGATAACCAGGGATCAGACGGCTGCGAGGAAGATGATTTACGGGAGGTAGAGACGCATAATTGCGTCTTCATTTCCCGTGACGTAGAGACGTTTATAAACGTCTCTACAAATTTTCCTTACCTTTTCCGCAAACAGCTCCGGTTCCTCCCACTGCGGGCTGTGGCCGCTGTTTTAGAACCAGAAAAACTCTTTTTTCGGGGCTGATATGTTTTTGAACCAGGCTTCAACCAGGGGATTGGCGGTATTGTAATTGTACCGTCCGGCCACCAGGTAAACCGGGACCTTAAATTCAGTGACCGCCATGAAATTCGTTGCCATCAGTTCGGGATAGAGTGGCCGGCCAGGAGGGGCCGCCATGAATGAACGGCAGCACCGGGTTTTTATCCGATCTGCCATGGATCTCCACATATTGATCCAATTTACAATTTTCCTTGTCATACCCCGAAAAGAGAGGTTGAGTAATATTTGTCCATGGATTGTTGATACGATCAATTGGGGGCTGGGTCAAAATGCCCCTGACTGAATAGGCTGTGAAAAAATATGAAACCTGTTTGAATTATCAGGGGGTGCTTTTATATGTTGCCCCCAGCTTCAGCCGGGGGATAATAATGATAATCAATGAATTAATGGACTTTAGTCCAATTTATTAACTCTTTGCCAAATGTCCATCAGAATTTGGACAAAAGTCCATAAGGCATTGTGGCTCAATATAATCCCCCAAAAAAAATTGGGGGCAACATATCAGGATCGCTAATGAGTTCCCATTATTACACTGCCTATTGAGCCTGGGGCTTTTTGTCCCACCCCCATCAGTAGGGCTCAATGCATAATCTGGGCTTCAGCCCAATTTTATTTTCCTCAAAATTTTCAACTCCATCAATTTTCTGCATGTATGTATTGAAAACACTTATGCCGTATATAAAAATCAAGGTCTACCTCGTTTGGCAAAAGCCCAGGTTTACAGGTGATTCTTGGTAACCCCAGCCTAAATTCCGGGGCAACAAATAAGAAGGGCGCACCTATCAGACAAGCCCTTCATCTTCTGGCGGATAAGTGTTCGACCGCTGCCATTCTCGAGAATCAGAGAGGTACGGCTGGAAGATGATTTTCCAAGCAAGGCATCGAGGACATTCCGGCTGTCAGCACCCGGGATATTGGAACGCGCATGGGCATTGGTTTAGAGGATTAAGAATAAGTAAATTCCTTGATGCGAAAAGCGTGATGCGTGAACCGGAGAACCTGATACCCGTCACCTGATACCTTAAAGATACTTGAATCTCTAACGCCGGAATTCTTTATTCGAATCTATAATTTCACAAGTATCTATCAATAATTATATATATATTTGGATATAAACATTTAACCTAAAAGCTATGCCTCCTCAAGTTAAAAGGCTTGCACTGCTCTTTGCCATATTTATCGGGCTTTTCTTTGTTGCCCGGCATCTTCTGGTGCCGAAATCCTTTGGGGATTTTGGTCATTACAGAGGGCTTTCGCTCGTTGAGAATCAGGCCAAAGCGCCAAAGTATGCCGGATCGAAGGCTTGTGCCGATTGTCATCAGGACATGGTCGAACTGAAGGCACCAAATGTTCATCAATCCCTTTCGTGCGAAACCTGTCACGGCCCGGGGCTCGAACATGTCAATTCCACGGATTCCATCATGCCTGTAAGGGTTCCGAAGGAACGGGAGTTTTGCGCGTTATGCCATACAAAAAATGCAGCCCGCAAAGCTGATAATATCATTCAGATCAATGTGACTGAACATAATCCAGGACAAAAATGTATTGAATGTCATAATCCCCACAATCCATGGCTGGCAATCAAATAAAATCCAGGCGCCGGTTTTTAACCGAAGCGGCCCTCCTTACAGGAAGCATTTTTGTTGCATCCGGATTAAAGCCTTTTAGCAAACTTTTATATGCAACGGAGCGGAAGAATCCCAACGGACCCTGGTATGGCATGGGTATCGACCTCGAAAAATGCATCGGTTGCGGCCGGTGTGCAGATGCCTGCAAATCAGAGAACGGGGTATCGAGGGAACCCTTCTTTTTCCGGACCTGGGTCGAGCAGTATACTATCCTGAACGACGGTTCGGTAAAGATCACTTCCCCGAACGGCGGAATCGACGGATTCACCCAAGTGGTTCCGGATGATGAAATCTTTAAGTCCTTCTTTGTCCCGAAGATGTGCAACCACTGCGAAAAATCACCCTGTATCCAGGTGTGCCCGGTCGGGGCAACGTATGATAGCCCGGAGGGAGTTGTCCTGGTCGACCCCAAATACTGCATCGCTTGCCGCTACTGCGTTCAGGCCTGCCCCTACGGTTGCAGGTACATCGATCCGGAGCGCCATGTGGTTGATAAATGCACGCTCTGCTATCACCGGATCATGAAAGGCCAGCTTCCTGCCTGCGTGGAGGTCTGCCCCAAACAGGCCAAGATTTTCGGTAACCTGAACGATCCGAAAAGCGAACTGGTGAGGTTTAAAAAGGAGCACTCCTGGCAAGTGCTTAAACCTCATATGAATACAGACCCAAAAGTGTACTATAACGGTTTAAGGGCGGAGGTCAGATAATATGAATCCACATTTTCTGCATCTGTATGATATGCTGTCCAAAGTGGACGGCTACATCTATCCAAATGAGATTGAGCTGAACTGGAGCATTCTCATCGTACTTTATCCGTATATCACCGGATTGGTTGCGGGGGCATTTATCCTGGCATCGCTTGAGAGGGTATTTAAAATCAAGGTATTAAGGCCTACCTATACGATCGCCCTGCTCACAGCC
>JAPLDV010000597.1 GCA_026391235.1 Bacteroidia bacterium
ATATTGGCCAGACATCAAATTCTCGGGAAACCCGAAATCAAGCCATTGGATCCGGCAGGATTGCTGAATACCTTTAAAAAAGTATCCCTTGATGGTTGGCAAACAAAAATTGCAGCCTTAACCGGTCAGTTCCAATCGGCAATTGATGAAGCCATCGTGCAGGCAGCACCCCAGGCCCGGTCTTTTAACCTTCCCCGCAAAACTCTTAAGAGTCAGGCAGATATTAACACTTATGTGGAAGAATTGAAAACTGAGTTGGAAGTCCTGTTGAAAGGTTCGAGCTCCATTATTTTGAAATAAACGATATCATGAGTAAAGCGCTTTCAAACGAGAAGGTTTATGTTGACTTGCTGCTTAAGATCAAGCAACAGGTTCGGTCAGCACAGGCTAAGGCCGCACTGGCGGTTAATACTTCTTTGATTCAACTTTATTGGAATCTGGGTAAGATGATTGCAGACAACCAGGAACTCTTTGAAGGCAGAAATAGTTATGTATCCCAACTGGCAAAAGACCTGAAAGATGAGTTTTCGGATATACAGGGGTTTTCGAAACGTAATATTTTTTATTGTCGCAAGTTTTATAGCTTTTATTCCGGGATTTCAGTGCAGCAGCTTGTTGCACTGAGGGTGGAAGAACAGGAAAAACCTTCAGTGCAGCAAGCTGCTGCACTGAACCAGGAAGCCTTAGTCCAGCAACCTGCTGGACTCTCGTGTATGTTGCTTTCATTACCATGGGGACATCACATGGTCTTGTTGGATAAAATAAAAGAAGTGGACGAAGCACTATTTTATGTCCAACAAACGATAGAATATAATTGGAGCCGTGCCATCCTGACGCTACAAATTGAACAAAACCTATATCAACGACAGGGCAAAGCCATTACCAATTTCACAACCACGCTGCCCGAGAAGCAAGCACTGATGGCCGTGCAAATGCTCAAAGACCCTTACAATTTCGGATTCCTTACACTGGAACACAAAGTACAGGAGTTGGAAATTGAAAAGCAATTAACCAACCATATCACCAAATTCCTGCTCGAATTGGGTAAGGGATTTGCTTTTATTGGCCGACAATATCCGCTCGAAATCGGAGACAAGGAATACCGCCTCGATCTCTTGTTTTATCACATCCGCTTGCGATGTTTTGTAGTGATTGACCTTAAGGCCGTTGAGTTTGAACCTGAATTTGCCGGCAAAATGAATTTCTATCTCTCGGCTACTGATGATCTGCTAAAAACCGCTGCCGATCAACCATCCATCGGCATTATACTTTGTAAGAGTAAAAATAAGGTGGAAGTGGAATATAGCCTCCGTGATATGAAAAAGCCCATTGGCGTAAGCGAATTTACAGTAACCCAGGCATTACCGGCAGAACTAAAAAGTACTTTACCTACGGTGGAAGAATTTGAAAGAGAATTAAATAAAGACCTGAAATAATGCCAGTACTGACCCCGCAACAACGATCCACTTTAGAGAAAACCATCGTTCTGGCTCGAAAACAATCTGAATCCGGAGCACGGAATGCACTAAACAGCCTGGCCGTTAACCAACCGGAACCATTTTCGCACCTTTCAGCCGATCAGCAGACCCTTAGAATTCAATTGCGTTCGAAAGGTCAGCTTTTGGGTGATGATCTGACTACTGGCGGGAATCAGGAAATAGGACATTTGGCCTATGAATTGGCCTATGAATATTGGCATAAGATGCTATTTGCAAAGTTTCTGGAAGCAAATAACCTGCTTATTCATCCCGATGGTGTTCCGGTTACGCTTGGTGATTGCGAGGAACTCTCTTCAGATGAAGGCTTTACCGATAAATGGACCGCTGCTGCTTTTTATGCTTCAAAAATGCTTCCGGCCATTTTTCGCCCGGAGGATCCATTGATGCAGGTTGAATTTGCCCCAAACGACCGGATTAATCTGGAAAGCCTGCTGGAAAAAATTGAAGATCACATTTATCTGGCCGATGATGCGCTGGGATGGGTATACCAGTTTTGGCAAAGTGAAGCTAAAGCGGCTATCAACGCAAGCGGCGATAAGATCGACGGTGCAAAACTTCCAGCGGTTACCCAGCTCTTCACTGAACCCTATATGGTAAATTTTCTAATCGATAATACCATCGGGGCCTGGTGGGTCAGCCGCCATACAGGAGTAACACCTCCGGTAAAATTTGAGTATCTGCGACTTTTGGATGATGGAACACCAGCAGCTGGAAGATTTGACGGTTGGCCCAACACAACTGCTGAAATTACCATGCTCGATCCCTGTATGGGTTCCGGGCACTTTGTGGTATCTGTTTTTGCAGTCATCACAAGACTCCGCATGTTTGAAGAAAGTCTCAGCGCGGAGGAAGCTGTTGACCGGGTAATCGACGAAAACCTGAACGGCCTTGAAATAGATCCTCGTTGCACCCAGATAGCCGCCTTTAACTTAGCGCTTACTGCCTGGAAGTTTTGTGGCCATTATAAAGAGCTACCTGAAATGAATTTGGCCTGCAGTGGTATTGCACCCAAAGGCAAGGCTGAAGATTGGATCAAATTGGTAGGCAAAGTTGCCGATCCGGTGCAGAAAGCGCGGATGGAATATGGAATGGAAATGCTCTTCGACCATTTTCAGTTAGCACCTGAGCTTGGTAGTTTAATTGACCCCTCGACTATTAAGGCTGATGCTTTCACTGCAAGCTTTGAAGAACTGCAGCCCGTATTATTAAAAGCTTTGGAGGAAGAATCTGATAAGGACCAGTTAGAACGAGGTGTAATGGCTGCTGGAATTGCAAAGGCAGGAGAGATACTTACAAAAAAGTACACTTGTATTCTGACAAATGTCCCTTATCTAGTATTCAAGAAACAAGGAGATATAATTAAACGACATTGCGAGAAGGTATGTCCTGATGGGAAAATGGACATTGCCACAGTTTTTTTAGATCGTTGCTTATTGTTATGTAGCAAAGGAGGTTATGTTTCAATTGTTACTCCTCAAAATTGGCTTTTCCTAACAACCTATAGAAAGTTCAGAGAGAAACTTCTTAAAAATGAAGCTTGGCATTTTGTGGCAAGGCTTGGCCCAGGTGCGTTTAGCCAAATTACCGGAGAGGTTGTTAAGGCAGTTCTAATTGCCATCTCCCATCAAATCCCGACTGCATCCGAACTTATCACCGGGTTAGATGTATCCAAAGCTCCTAATGTTTGCGATAAGGAGGAAGCCTTAAAAACAACCGTGATTAAAACTGTGAACCAAATAGAACAGTTGAAAAATCCAGATGCAAGAGTAGTGATTGAAACAAATACCTTTTCCGAATTACTTTCAAGCTTTGCTGATTCAAAAAGGGGAATTGTCAGTGGGGATAAGGATTTTTGGTTTAGGAATTTTTGGGAAATATTTCCACTGTCAAAAAATTGGCGATTCCTCCAATCAACTTTTAAATTAAGTTGCCATTATTCTGGTAAAGAACAGATAGTAAATTGGTTTTCTGAAGGATATGGGATGTTACGTCCAGGAATTGACAATGACTCTTACGGTAAAAAAGGTGTGGTTATTAGCCAAATGGGAACATTGCCATGCTCAATATATTTAGGTGAACTTTACGATAATAATACCGGTACAATTGTTCCAAAAGGAGTTGAAAATTTTGAGGCTATATTTGCATTTTGTGAGTCACGACAATTCAATGAAGAGGTACGAAAAATTGACCAGAAGTTAAATGTCACAAATGCAACACTAGTCAAAGTTCCTTTTGACCTTGAATACTGGCGAAAGATTGCTCAAGAAAAATATCCAAACGGCCTTCCAAAACCATACAGCGATGATGCAACACAATGGCTATTCCATGGTTACCCTGTAATAGCAGAAAACCCTTTGCAAGTGGCAACTGCACGTTTACTAGCCTACCGATGGCCCGCAGAAAGCTATCGGGAAATGGAGCTTTCGGATGAAGCCCGCCATCTCATTCAGGAAATCGAACCCTTCAATTCACTTTCCGATGAGGACGGAATTATGTGCATTCCATCGGTAAATGGCGAATTGGCTGCTGCTGAGCGTTTGCGTTCATTCTTACAAAGGGTTTGGAGTGACCAATACAAAACTCAAACCATCAACAGTTTGCTTGCTCAGGAAGGTTCCCGAAAAACCAACCTGGAGGATTGGCTACGCGAAGAATTTTTTGAGCAGCATTGCAAGCTATTCCACAACCGGCCTTTCATCTGGCATATCTGGGATGGGCGGAAAGACGGTTTTGCCGCTTTAGTCAATTACCATAAACTCAATAAAGAAACGCTCCAGCGCCTCATTTACACTTATCTGGGCGATTGGATACGACAATGCGAAAGCAAGCAAAAATCTGGCGAAAGCGGTGCCGAAGGCTTGTTTTCTGCAGCCAACAAACTCCGGGAAAAGTTACTGCTGATTCAGGAAGGCGAATCTCCCTTTGATATTTTTGTCCGGTGGAAAAAGCTTGAAGAACAACCAATTGGGTGGGATCCTGATTTAAACGATGGAGTCCGGTTAAACATTCGGCCCTTTATCCAGGCTGATGTGCTTAAAAAGAAGCCCAACATCAAATGGGGAATCGATCGGGGCAAAAATCCTCCCGGAAGTCCATGGGGAGAGATCAGGGATAATGACAAGCATTTGACGTTGGAGGAGAAGAGGGCGGCGAGAGATAAAATCAATAATCTTATAATTAAGACACCATGAAAGAGTCATTATTTCCAAGGTTCATGGAATTATATGCAACATATAAAACCACCAAAGAATACCAGGATAGACTGGAGCAGACAGCAGTAGCTCCCGTAATCAAGGAAATCATCGCTGAAACCTTAAAAAATAAACCGCTTGAAAACGATCATCTCACAGCGCTGATCCAGATGTTTAAATTCAATACAAGCGACCGAAACTTCAATCAATACCTTGCCTCTGCTATTTCAGATGAAAACCGGCGCAAAGAATTGTCAGATGAGTTTTACAAAACACATCAAAAAGGTTATACCAATGCAGGTAGGTCAGTTATCAGAGGTTTAAATAGAACCCAGCTGGATACTATCCATAAATTTATCTCAGATGCATTCAATGTTCAGACAAAGCAGGAAGCGATCAAACTTTGTAATGATTTTGACGATAAAGGGATTCCTTTTGTAAAGAAGGGAATTTATTCACCCTGGCTTTATTATATTAATCCCGAACTGTTTCCTGTCATTAATAATACCCATAACGATTTTTTGAAATGGATAAATATCCCTCCTTTTTATCCGGATTGTATCGAAGCTTTTAGCCTTCTTAAGGAAATGGTCCATGAAAAGGATTTGGGGATGTTAGATTGGTTTGGCTATACTTTTAAAATCCCAGATGGGCCCAGTTCTCCCATAAAAACATTAAACCTGGCCGGTAATAAGATATTCAAAATTTCCCATGGAGCTTTTAAAAAGGAGATTAGATTCAAGTATAGCGGCATTCTCGACATACTTGAGAAAAACAATTTGATATCCATGGATATCTATACCGGTAAGGGGCAGGGTGATCGTTTCAAGAGCCAACTCAAAATCGGTGATTTTGTTTATATCTGTTATGGTGGTGATAGCCTGCAGTGCATAGGTAAAATTAATTCTGATGCTCTTTCATTTGAAGGGGACTTAAAAGAAAAAATAGACGAGGGGGCAATAGCTGGAGAAGTATGGATGTATAGGAAAATCGAACCGTTATTCTTTCCAAAAATAGATTCTTTACTTGATTTGAAAACTGAAAGGAACTTTTATATGCCAAGTGGCAATTCTACCCTTTTTGAAATTCCAGAGGAAGCGCTTGACCCTACTAATAAAATCCTTTTTATCCCTAAGTACAATGTGAGAATCATTGATAGCAAAGTGGTGGATCCACCTGCCCAACCCATAATTCAGGAAACTCCTAAAGACGATTGGGAACCTAAAAATATTATCCTATACGGTCCTCCAGGGACAGGAAAAACTTTCCATAGTGTTAATTATGCCGTTGCCATTATCGAGGGCAAATCTCCGGAAGAAGTTCAGGAAGAAAACCGAGAACTGGTTAAGAGTAAGTTCGAGGATTATCGAAAGAGTGGACAAATTGTTTTTTCCACCTTTCATCAAAGCCTGGGATATGAAGATTTCATTGAAGGAATAAAGCCTAAGATCGAAGACGAAGAAGAGGACAAGGAGATCGCATATCAATATAAGGACGGGATTTTTAAAAAATTATGTATTGAGGCTGCTTTTTCATATGTAAAGCAAGATGAAGTTCTTGAGTCAAAAAAAGTCCTCGACTTTTCTGAGCAGTATGATCGATACATCGACATTCTACTTGAAGATATTCAGAAAAAAGGAACTGTTGAAATACCTACAAAAACCGGCGGCAAGATTATTGTTTCGGGTATAACAAAAAACAATAACATAGAAATTAAACATCCGAATGGCAATCGGCCCTACATCGTTTCTAAAAGTCGGTTGAGCAAAATATCCCAGGCTTATCCGGACATAAACAATTTATCAAATTTCAATGAACGATTTAGAGTTATTATTGGAGGCATGAATTCAACCGGATTCTGGGCAATTTTGAATGCAATTCGAAATCAGAAGTTAAATCCAAGTGATGAAGTTGCAACAACAAGGCCAAAGGAATATTCCTATAGCGATAAGAAAGCTTCAGTAGGACTGCTTTCCAAACAGGATTACAAAAGGTCAAATTTTAAGAAATATGTCTTGATTATCGATGAAATAAACAGAGGGAATGTGTCCCAGATTTTTGGCGAGCTTATAACCCTGATTGAAAATGATAAAAGGGCAGGCCAGGATGAAGAATTAAGGGCAGTATTACCTTATAGCGAAGATATTTTTTGTGTACCTGCCAACCTGTATATTATAGGAACCATGAACACTGCCGACCGGAGTGTAGAAGCCCTGGATACTGCTTTGAGAAGAAGGTTCTCCAATATGGTTCTTCCTCTCTTACAGGAATTCTTTTACAATGATTTCGAAAAATTGGGCCTGGTATTGGGTGATGCCTTCTTTGAACCTCCCAAAAAAGTGAATCACAAAATATTTGCAAAATTCAAAGGGGGTAATGATTTGTCTGATCAATACGACGATACCTGGCAATATCAGTTAAAATCAGCTGATAAGCTTACTACTGCAGATTTCCAATCACTCTATCAAACCACTATTCCGCCAGCCACCGATGAGCAGTAAACCCTTACAAGTATTTGAATATACGCATTTGCTGATCGACGATCGGGGTTTTAATCGGCGTCATTGGACAGCTTTAGGCAAATATAACGAGCTGCACGGTGGCAAATATTTCAGCTTAACGCCAAATGGCGTCCGATTCAATCAATATGTTGGAGTTATTCAGGTTGACGACCTGACAATCGAAATCCTGCCAAAGATTGGCAAAACGGAAACGGATGAGAATAAAGCCAAGTGGCAAAAAGTTTTGATTGATATGCTTCGGGAATGCCGGTGGATGCAAATATATGCGAATGAAAAAGCCGCATTGCGGTTCAAACCTCACAGCATCCTTGAAGCCTACCTGGAGTTGTTCATTCTGGAGTGCGAAATAATACTTAGAGAAGGACTGGTAAAGAAATACCGTACGATAGGCGAAAACTGTGATGCATTAAAAGGCAAACTGATGTTTGCTAAACAGATCCAACAAAACCTTATTCATCAGGAACGATTTTATACGAAGCATACCATTTTCGATCGGGAGAATCTGTACAACCGGATTCTCCTGAAGGCACTGAAAATTATACCTTATCTGACTCAAAGCCCTTTTTTAAATGACAGGGTATCAAACCTGCTGCTTGCTTTCCCGGAGCTCCAAGATGTTGCTGTGACGCCTCATACCTTCGAATGCCTGATTTATAACCGTAAAACTAACCGTTACAAGGAAGCCCTTGAAATAGCTGCAATGCTTCTGCTGAATTACAGACCGGATATTAGCCATGGCCACAATCATATTCTTGCCATCCTATTCGATATGAATGACCTATGGGAAGAATATGTATATCGTCAACTTTCGAAAAACAAACCTGAAGGCTGGTCTGTGAGACCTCAAAATAGAAAGCCATTTTGGCAACCGGCAGATTCCAACTCTTTTAAAACGATTCGCCCGGATATGGTACTTCAGACCCAACTTGGTGAAGTTATTACTAACATCATCCTTGATACCAAATGGAAACAGCCTCAAAACAATATACCCGACGATGCCGACCTTAAGCAAATGTTCGTCTATAATGAATACTGGGAAAGTAAAGCGGCTTATCTTGTCTATCCTGAGTCTTTATACTCAGAGCAACCCATTAGCTGCGAAGGAAAATTTATGAGCAAACTGCCCGGGTGCACAACTCATGGATGCGGAATATTAAGGATTTCTGTAATGAATGAAAAGAACGATACTTTGGACAAAACAATTGGAAAGCGGTTAATTGACTTTATTGACAATACTTGTTTTAAAGATAAATCCGGACCAGATTTAAAATTGATAAATAATGGGGAACTCGCTGAAAGATAAAGTGATTGATAGTTTACGACAGGTTGGCCGCCACAACAGCAGCCTCATAGAACGTCCCGAAGTAATCCTTTGGCCCGATCCCGATGCGCAATGGCAAACCATTATTCCTGTTCTGCAAAAGGAAATTCCGGCTTTGCTGGTTTTTGGTTCCTATGAACCGGAAAAGAAGCAGGGCCCTGCGATCTGGATCAAGTGTATGGTAGCTAAAACAGTGCCTGAAGCAACCTGGCCTCAGGAGACTATCCCGATAATCTACCTGCCGGGTATAAGCAAACAGGATCTTAGGGAAGTTTCTAAAGCCGTGCTGGAACTACAACCGCTGATTGAATATCAGCATACAGGTGTGATCTGGGCCCAGGAAAATGGTAAAGAATGGACCATCACGGCTTTTATTCAGAATGAAGAAAGCGGTTTGGGAAGGTTGGTTGCCGGAGATAACGCGACGAAAGATGCAATCAGGAAAACCATTACCGATTATTTCGAAGACCCTGGAGCACTTTTCACACCCACCATTATCGATTCCGATTATATACTTGGCCTTGCATTCCCAGACATAATACCCAATATCCTTAAGTGGATGTGCAAAGGCGATCCCTGGTTGAAAGGACTTACTCCCGAAAAACAACAACTTTTCTTTAACATCTGTAAAACCCGCTATGATTTCCTTCCGGACCACCGGAACATTAAGGATATAATCCAAAAACTTGGAGCACAAAGAAATAACTGGAAACAAGTATGGCAGCTCAAATCAGTACATTACCTCCTGATGAGTCACGCGAGAAACTCAGAAAGCTTTTATTGGAACATAAGAAGCGGCTAAATTGGGTTTGGACTGAATTGGGTTTCGCGCATTTGGTCAAGGCTTTGCCGCATTTACTTGCTATGGCCGAGATCACAACTGCGCCATTTCCCTTCTCAACGCTTGAAGACCTCAAGGAGTATTATATCAGTATAGGATTCCTGGCCGACCAAAACATGCGAAAAGCCCTGGCAGAAGTCCGTGCCGAAAGAGATGTCGAGGTGGTTCGATCGTTAATTGTCAATCTTTATAAACCTTGGCTACAATCCATTACCGAAAAGTTTCAGGGTTTGGTTGAAAACAATTATTCAATCTTTTCTGAACCATACGAGGGTATCGAAGAAGAAGCATTTGTCCTGTTCGTGGATGCGTTCCGGTTTGAACTGGCTAAAGAATTTGCAGAACGGCTTGACTGTACAAAATATAAGTTGGATCTTAAACCCTTCTGGTCGCCAATACCATCAGTAACACCAACTGGAAAACCTCATTTCTCACCCGTTGCCCCGGCAATAGATACTTCCAGTAAGTCCATTGAATTCAGGCCACAACTGCTTAACGGCAAAGATTTACAGACCGCTGCTTTCAGAGAAGCACTTGAAAAGGCCGACTTTCATTTTATTGCAAAGTCCGAGCAAATTTATCCGGAACAAAAGAACTGGCAGGAGATCGGGGAGATCGATAAAAAGGGACATGCTGAGCAAGCTGAAGTTGTACGGCGGATAAATGAACTTCTCGACCAGGTAAATGAAGCTATTGAAGAAGCTTTTTTAAAAGGCATAAAGCGGATCCTGGTTGTAACTGATCATGGTTGGTTGTTGCTTCCCGGGGGATTACCCAAAGAGGAGATCAAGAAGGATCTTACGGAAACCCGCTGGGGTCGATGTGCCCTGATTAAAGAAGGAGCTCCCTGCAGCCTGCTGCATTTACCATGGCGCTGGAATCCCGGAACATTTATCGCCTTCGCTCCAGGTATTTCATTTTTCAAAAAGAATGAAGAATATGCACATGGAGGTATCTCTCTTCAGGAATGCCTGGTACCGGTCATTGTGATTGAAAACCTGGCAACCTCAATGAATGCGGCAAAAATCACGGATGCCAAGTGGGTTGGATTAACCTGCCGAATAACTACCATAGATTCCCAGGACGGTTTCAAAGTTGATATTCGAACCAAGTTCAATGATCCGTCCACCTCGATTTTACTGTCTCCCAATCGCTCTGTTATTGAGAATAAGATCACCCTTATGGTAGATGATACGGCAGAAAGTCAATCAGTTGTGGTAGTGCTAATCGATGGAAGCGATCGGATAATTGATAAAAAGCTAACATTAGTCGGAGCCTAAATTTTACAATATGGAACTCGATAAAATAGATCTCCTTGCAGCGAAAGCCTTTGAAGGCTATATCGTAAGAAAGGACTTACTGGAACAATTCAGGAAAACGTATCCCGTACCTACTTATGTCATTGAATTTCTTCTGGGCAGGTATTGCGCAACCATCGTTGAAGATGAGATACAGCAAGGTCTGGAAATCGTCAAGCGACAACTGGCCGATCGGACTGTTCGCCCTGGTGAAGAAGAGTATTTCAAATCAAAGACTAAGGAAAACGGATCAATCAAGGTGATCGATATCATAACAGCTAAGCTCGATGCAAAAACGGATAGTTATATCGCCACTCTTCCCAGTCTGATGCTCAACAATGTTCGCATTACGCCCGAAATGGTGAGCGAAAATGACCGGATGCTAACAGGTGGATTCTATGCTGAGGTTGAACTGGAATACGATCCAGCCATTGCACAGGAGAAGAATAGCCGGCCTTTTGGAATTACGAATATTCGGCCCATTCAGCTATCTCAGCGAAACGTGATGGAACCCTTGTTGAAAGGCCGGAAGCTTTTCACTTTGGAGGAATGGAAAGACTTCCTGATAAGGAGCGTTGGGATGGAACCAACTACCCTTACCCTCAAAGCGAAAAATGCTCTCTTTGTCAGGATGATCCCTTTTGTCGAAAGGAATTATAATGCGATTGAACTTGGTCCACGGGGAACCGGTAAATCGCATCTGTACCAACAGATTTCGCCGTATTCTCATCTCGTGTCCGGCGGAAAAACCACAGTAGCAAAGATGTTTGTAAGCATGGCCACCGGTGAAAGAGGATTGGTTTGCAAATATGATGTGGTCTGTTTTGATGAAATTTCAGGTGTGTCGTTCGATCAAAAGGATGGCATCAATATTATGAAAGGATACATGGAAAGCGGCGAGTTCAGTCGCGGTAAAGAATCCATTCGGGCTGATGGCGGTATTGTCATGGTTGGCAACTTTGACGTCGATGTGGAGCACCAGCAGCGCATCGGCCATCTGTTTGGTCCACTACCTCCGGAAATGCGCGATGATACCGCATTTATGGACAGAATTCACGCTTTTATTCCGGGATGGGATTTCCCGAAACTCAACAAATCTTATTTCACCGAACATTTCGGATTGGTCAGTGATTTTCTGGCCGAATGCTGGACCAGGCTTCGCGATGTCAGTAGGATATCTTCCGTTTTGCCACGTGTAGATTATGGTGGAGCATTAAGTGGCCGGGATACCTCTGCGGTTAACAAGACCGTGAATGGCCTGATTAAACTGATGCAGCCCGATCCCAACGAACCCATTTCAGATGAATTGCTCGAATGGGCCGTAAAGGTGTCCATGGAGTATCGGCGAAGAGTGAAGGAACAACAAAAGCGCATAGGTTCGGCCGAATTCCGGAACACTCATTTCAGTTACCGGATGGGTGAAGATGGTGTGGAAACCTTTGTTTCTACACCAGAGATTCATTCTGAGAACACAATCGGAGAAGATCCTCAACCGCCAGGACAGGTATGGACACTCAATGCTGGTGGCCAGGATGAACCATCCGGTTTGTATAAAATTGAGGTCAATGTAGGCTCCGGCAGCGGCGTGAAGATCCTGAACAAGCCTGCTCCGCAACCATTCCAGGAAAGCGTTCGCTTTGCCGAGCAAAATCTTTACAGCAAAGCAAAAGCTCTGATAGGTGACCGCGAACCCAGATCACACGAATTCTCCGTGCAATTACGCTCATTTGACACCTCCAGAAGCGGCAACGGTACCGGGATGGCAGTGTTGATCGCATTGTGCAGTGGAATCCTGGAACGGAGTATTAAAGGTGGCCTACTGATCGTAGGCCACTTAAACCTCGGCGGATCCATTGACCTGGTCTATAATGCCGTGAACCTGGCAGAACTGGCGATTGAAAAAGGAGCCTCTACCCTGCTGATCCCACTGAATGCCAGGAAACAAATCAACGATCTGTCAGATGATATGGTCACGAAGATCAATATTCTGTACTATACTGATTTGAGGGATTGTTTGGTTAAGGCGTTGATGGATTAATTGATCTTCAAAGTGTCCATTTAAACTTCCTTAACCTGCTGTAAAATGCTGATTTGTTATTCTTAAAGTCTATTCGGATCAAAATATTATTCTATGTAAACTTATCAGCTTAACTGATGTAAATCATACTGGTACAAATGGTTACAACCAATATACTAAGGCATTTCACCCTTCGCGGCACATTCCAAAATATAAAGGCTAGTAGCCAGTTGTTTTCCGGATATATTCCTGTAATGGGTTGTGTAAAGCAGGTGTTGAAACAATTTAGGAGAAATCTGTGTAAACACGTTCTGATCTAGGAAACTGAACCCAACAAACAAAGCGAATGAAGAGTTAACTAAAAGAGCAGACTTGTTAATTGTTGCTTCAATCGTTAATTGAATCGGTTTAAGTTTTGAAATCCATTTTATTGAGTATGCGGCTTGTTTATGGCGATCTGCGTAGTCAGCTTTCGAATAATCTTTATATCT
>JAPLDV010000838.1 GCA_026391235.1 Bacteroidia bacterium
AGGAAGCGGCTTTAGTAATCAGGACGACATGATTTTTATTCCCCTGACCACGGCTCAGCGTTTTTTGGCGGGCAGTAATTATTTAAGCACCATAAGCGTTCAAGCGATTGACCAAAAGTCAATGACGGAAATGCAGAATGAAATTACGACATTATTGTTAGCGCGCCACAATATAACAAACGCCAGCCTTGCCGATTTCAGTATCATGAACCAAGCCGATATCGTGGCGAGTGCCTCTTCAATAACCAATACTCTTACCATGCTTTTGGGCGCGATTGCCGGCATTTCATTAATTGTTGGTGGAATTGGAATAATGAATATGATGCTCACCACCGTTACTGAGCGCACGCGGGAGATAGGATTGCGCAAAGCAATAGGCGCTAAGAAAAAAGACATAACCCTTCAATTCTTAGCTGAGTCGGCCATGCTCACCCTTATTGGTGGAATAGTGGGGATTATTTTAGGTTGGCTCATTGCGGTAGCCGTGGCTCATTTTGCCAGTATCGCCACAAAGGTTTCTTTTGTATCGGTTGCGTTAGCTTTTGGTGTCTCGGCCGTTATAGGAATTGTTTTCGGTTATTATCCTGCCAAAAGAGCAGCAAGTTTAAATCCGATAGAAGCGCTTCGTTATGAATAATAAATCGCTTGGTCGAGCGATTGATTAAAAATTAAAACATAATCATATAGTTTTCGCTTAATTAAAAATTATGAACAAGAAATTAATATCAATTTTTGTTATCGCATTAATTGTTGTGGGGGCTGGTTCTTTTTTTGGTGGAATGAAATACGCAGAAAGCAAAATCACCTTAGGAGGAAATTTTAAAAACCTTACAGCTGAACAGCGAGCACAAATGGGTGCCAATGGGAGAAATGGAGGAATGGGCAGCAGCACGGGTTCGGTAAGCGGAGCAATTATTGCTAAAGACGACAGTAGCATCACTGTTCAGCTTAATAATGGCGGGTCAAAAATAGTTTTCTACTCAGGTTCTACCCAGATTGCTAAAACCGCAACCGGAACCGCAAGCGATCTTGAGGTTGGGAAATCCGTCATTATTAACGGAAGCACTAATCAGGATGGAAGTGTCACGGCAAAAATAATTCAGATGAGGTCTGGAGCGCCAAGCCAGCAATAAACACCACATTAATTTGAGTTTAAGACGCCGCTATCCGCGGCGTTTTAAGTTTGCTATAATTAAATAAAATGAAATTCAGCAATCCCTTTTCCAGAGCAAATGCTTTTCTCGTTCTTCCCTTAATCTTAGTAATGATTTTAGATATGGGATTTACTTTAATCGGTCAGCTGCAAGATTATTGGAGGAATTTCCAGTTTTTTAACGAGGCCAATCCCACGGCCGGATTTTTATTATCAATTAATCCGGCACTTTTTATTTTATTTTTTTTCTTATACCTCATCTTTGTTTTATTTCTTATTGTTAATTTAAAAAAACCATTTAATTTAATATCCTACATCTTTTTCTTTCTAATACACAGCTGGGGGAGCTCGTCCTGGCTTTCTGAATTGTTTTTTTCCTACCGGATTAATTCTTTGGGCGATTGGTGTTTGAAAATCGGCTATTTTGCCTTAATATCTTTAGTTTCCGGTTTTTGCATAAACAAATGGCTGAAAGATAAAAATCTTTAACCATTTTT
>JAPLDV010000659.1 GCA_026391235.1 Bacteroidia bacterium
GGGTCAGAAAGCGCAACCTCATCCTTTTCTGCAAGTCCTTCATCTACAACAGCATAATCGGTATTGATGGCCCCTATTTTCACATCTTTACGCTTAAACCCCGATCCCGATTTCACATAAACATATTCCATGCCCTGCGATTTAAAAATGCCTTCGACCGGTATGAAAAGCACATCTTTTATTTCCCGGATCTTGATTTTACAGCTTACCGTGAGCCCTGGCAAAAGGCTTTTGTGAATTCCGTCGATTTTGATCTGAACGGGAAATATCTTGATTTTCGACTCATAATCCTTATTCTGAGCAAGGTTTGCCACGGTGGAAATTTTACCGGTGTAAGTTGAATCGGAATACGCATCGGCCTTAATAACCACACTCAGGTCCGGAGTAATCTTGGAGATATCGACTTCATTGATCTTAACCTCCGCCAGCATTTCCGAGAGGTCGGGAAGTTCGATCAGTGATCCTCCGTACGGCTGATCGCCCACCCGTAATTTCTGGCCTGTCATCCAGTTTTCCCTCAGGATCGCGATTCCTTTGGACGGGCTTACCAGAAAAAGAGAATTGATGGAGCGGTTGGCTTCATCAAGGATGGTTGTATTTTGCTTCATAGTCAGGCTTTTCTGAATGAGTTCCTGCTGCTGGATCTTTTTTCTGTTACCGATTTGCTCCCGGGCACGCTCGAGGGCGATATTGGCAGTTTCCAGCTTCAGGTTGATCTCCTTCCGGGTGATTTCCGACTCAAACACGGCCTGGTCGAAATTAATTTTAGATATCTCCTGCGAGAGCCTGGCAATCTCCAGGTCGGCTTCCAGATCCTCAATTTCAGATTCCTGAGTCGCTTTTAACTTGTCGTATTCCGCTTTGGCGATTTCGAGCTGCTGCTGCGAGTTGATGATCGCTTTCTTGAATTCTGAGGGATCAAAAATGACAAGCGTATCGCCTTTATCCACCTCCTGGCCGTCTTCAACAATGCGTGAGATTTTGAGTACTCCGTACCGGTAGGATGTTGACGGTGCACTGATACCAACTGAATTCACCGCCCGCACGGTTCCCTGTTCTGTCAATTCTTCGGTAAAGGTTCCCCGTTTGACAATGGTTGTTTGAACTTCCTGGACTTTCTTGGCACTGCAGGCTGCAAGTACAAGGAAGGATAAAAGGATCAGGTTCTTACTCATGGATGCTGTTATTTTTTCTTTTCGATATAATTCTGTGAAGGCTCAACCAGCGCAATGGTTTCCTTGCCGGCCAGTCCCTTGCTGATAATGGTTTGCGAGCTGTTGGATAATCCTGTTTCAACCGGTACCGGACGAAACTTGTCGCCCTCGGCCACATACACGATTTTCATGCTGTCCTTTTCGAAGATGGCCATGCTGGGCACCACTACGGTATCCCTTACCTGATTTATCATGATGGTACACCTTGCGCTTAATCCCGGAGGCATGCGGGTATGGCAGCTGTCGACACTGACGACGACCTCGTAATATTTAAATTTCGCGGTTGCGGAAATGTATTTCATTTTTGAGGCCATGGCTTTCATCTTGACTGAACCCGTTGTCTTCAGCCCATTGGCTGCATCAACAGTCATAGTCACCTTCTGACCCTTCTCAATCCGTTTATAATCAACCTCCTGCACTTCCAGTTTCACCTGCATTTGGGTCAGGTCCGGAAGAGACATCAAGGGTAATTCTGACCATATCGTACTTCCCGGCTTCGGGTATCCGCCCAATTCGGTCTCATTTCCGTCTCCGAAATCCACCATAATCCTGCCCGCGGCTTCCGAAGCAGTCAGAATACCGGCGTTGGAGGCATACAGGGTTAATCCCTTCACTTTTTCCTGAATCGACTGTACCTGATTTTCAGCCTGAATGATACGCGATTTCATCTGGCGTATTTCAGTCTCATCGATGGTCTTTTCAGCCAGATATTTTTTTTGCAGCTTCTTTTCCTGAACCCTCAATTTTTCCAGTTCCAGCTGCATCAGCTTCTTCTTTACCGGCGGCGCAAATTTCATCTGGATGGAGTCGAGCTGGCTGATCGACATGCCGGCCTGGTTTTCCTTCAGCCGGGCTTCGAGCACTGCCATGTTCAGGGCATTATCAGCCTCTAGTCTTTTAAAGTCAGCCTTCAGCGTTTCCAGGTTCCTTTTCTGATCCTCAAACATTTGCAATATTTCGGGGCACTTCATTACACAGATTGAATCACCGGGCTCAACATGACTGCCTTCGGGTTTAACCCAGCCAACAGTCAGGCTTCCGTAATAATCCCTGGGTGCCATTATACTCAGGGCATTAACCGGCTGGATGGTTCCGGTGGCTGTGATAACCTCGCTATAGTCGGTGCGACTGAGATCGCAGGTAACCAAATTAGATATTTTGGGTTTACAAGAGGGCGAAAGAATGGACAAAACAATAGCCAGTACGAAGAAGTTCTTCATATCAATTCATTGTTAATCTGTTGGTTGTGGAAATTTAATTTACTATTCGGGTTGTTTTGGCAAGTGCTCTGATTATGCGGTTATAAGGGTTTTTTATGGAAAGACAGGTTTTCGGCATCGAATCTACAAAATCTTTATATACATGGTTTCAGAATCGATATAAAGCTGTTTCTTTTTGGTAAACGGGTGGGTGATGGGGGATATTGTAGCAGAAGGGGAATAAATCGTGAAGCGTGACGCGTGAGGCGTGATCCACCTCACCCCCGGCCCCCATAGACGTCAAGCTAAGGAATTTTTAGGTTGAAATTGAGGTTTGATTTTAGCGATTCAAAGGCTAGTTCTGTCTGTATCGAAAGTTGTACCCACCCCGGCCCTCCCTGAAACAGGGAGGGAGTCAGCTCTGTTTTAGGGAGGATCGGGTGGGCACAATCAAAAATAATTCCCCTGAAATTTCCATTTGTACATGCTAAATGCAACTATATACATTGTTAAACAAACAGTTTCGTATGCATTACATGGAAATCAAAGAATTAGCTGCAAAGTTTCGAAAGAATCCGACAGTTTCAGAAAAGAAGTTGTGGAAATTCCTTAGGGATAAGAAATTGTCGGGAAGGAGGTTTCTTCGGCAGCATCCTATAATTTATCAGATTATTGAGAATGAATGCTTCTTTTTTATTTCGGATTTCTATTGCGACAGAGAAAAACTAATCATTGAGGTTGATGGGGAAATTCACAATAACAAGCAAGAAAAGGATATCCATCGAGATAAGATCCTCCAAAATCTTGGCTATTTTGTTTTACATGTCCGGAATGAGGAGCTCTCAGATATGGACTTAGTTCTGTCTAAAATTAAACAAAATTTTCGCTAAACCACGTATCTCAACCCTGAATCAGGGAGTGGAATTGAGCACTTGCTTGGTTACGCAGAAAAGAATGTACAGAGCTGGCTCCCTCCCTGTTTCAGGGAGGGTCGGGGTGGGTACAACTTTCGATTCTGACATCATTGGCACTTGAATCGGTAAATACAAACGCTCAATTATACCCACAAAATCTCTTAGGTTAACGGCTATGGGGCAGGGGGAGGTCCCCCACCCAAAACACCGACCTCTCAGCCTCCAGCTTCAATTGAACATGGGTGAATTCTACCCCTGCGATAGTTTCAGTCGTGCTAACACATTCAGATATCTGCCCATCGTGCGGATTCCAGACCTGAAGCCGGAGTTCTCCCCTTAAAACCACCGGAACATCCACCCCGTTTTCCGATGAATTGGCAAAGAAAAAAAAGTCCTTTCCGTTCAGCCTTTTATGCAGATAAGTCAGATTCCCGCCGGTTACGGTTACGTCCTTTTCAAAACGCACATCCCAGGCCAAACCGGTAGCATCGAGAATGGTTTTCAGAATGGCCGAATTGGGCGCCGGTATAAAATAAGCTTTCCCTCCACGATTGTTGGTGTGCAGGGTATAGGTTTTTAATCCTGATATAATATTCCGGCCCTCCAGGTCAAGTATCTCAACTTCCGGAACCGATACTTTATCAATGGCTCCCGAATCCAGAACAATCCTCACCCCCGATGCTCCCACCCCCCCAAACTCTACCATCTTAACGCCGCCAACACTCTTAAGGGGCGACCGCAGGTTCGCACTGGGCGACCGCAGGTTCGCCCCAACAACGCCCTTTCTGTTCAACAAAAACACACTGCATGAAAATACCTGATCTTCCGTACTCTTAACGGCTACCTGGTCGACCGTTCTCTCCCCTCCGAATCCGATTTCGAGCCATTCATCTTTCAGGTTCCCCTGCGAGGGTTTCCAGGAGGTTTCCAACCGGCCATCAATGGCGTAAGATGGGATAAAACCGCCTGTATTCCAATTGCCCGAAGCGGTTACCCGGGGCAAATCCTTTGTATGATAGGCATCTTCGCCAAACATGGATTGGATGATCTGCTTAACCTCCTCATCTTTCCCCAATTCTGAAGCATGATCAGGCAATACCGATGTTGCGATCACTGCTCCGCCCTGATCATAGAAATTTTTAATCTTTTGAAGATTGCTCAACTGAATAGTTTGGGAACCCGGGATGATAAAAACTTTAAATTCTTCATGATTCAGTGCATTCATCAGCTGAATTTTATCCTGTTCGATGGTGCATTTCTCATCCAGGATTTCCGGATGGATGTAGGTAAAATCCCTTCTGATATCCAATGAAAGCATCTCTCCGATATCCAGGTAGTCAGCTTCTGCCGGTATCACCCCGCCCATGCCCGGATCGCCGGGACCGAAATGATAACTGCCCTGCAGTGAAGCAATCGGATAGAGTATGCCGATATCCGCAACATGCTGACCCCCCTGAAGCATACACTGCAATCGGCCAATGTATTCATTAAAAGCCGGAAGGGCAGCTCCGTACTTCTTGCCTGTGGGTGATAGATCGGGTTGAATATCAACAGCATCGGTATACCACACCGCATGGGGTTCCATCAGGTTGATCCCTTTGGCAAACTGATCCATCGCTTCTTTATACAAGTTCTTTACCGGCATTCCGCCGATGGCCCCATAACATTCGGTAGCTACTGTCGGTCTATCGTAATTATTTGCTGATGAACTGATTACCTTATAAATATAGTTCGATCTTCCATAGTAGAATATCTGATCCACCGCCGGAATATCCTGATACTTAAAGGCTTTCATCAGATCGCCGCAGGTTGCCACCGGGTTAACGATCTCTTCCTGATCAACATGACCGGTGAGCTGGATTTTGTGCGCCCGGCACCAGTCGTTGATGGTCTTCGGAAATCCGGCAGCATACAGTTCCGCCCGGAAACCCAGCAGGGCATTCCGCGCAACCTCGGTTTCATGTCCGATATCAAACCACAAAGCCGGGTAATACATAACCGGACTGAACCCGAACTTTGCCCTGAATTTATTATTGTACTCGCCGGTCCAGGTGCGGGCTCCATCCACCCAGCGAAGGCAGGGCTCGTCGTAAAAAGCATAATCGATGGTCGTTCCGAAATGTTCAGGAAACGTCTGGAAATATTTTTCATAAGTCAGTTCGATAAACCGATGAACCGCTTCGGGACTGAGGTAATCGCAATGGTTTCGGCCCGATGAGCTATCCGGATTGAGTGTGAAGATCATCACTTTCCAATTTCCGGCAGGCAATTCGGCTGTCAAATGGTCCTTGTTGATCTGGCCTGACAGATCAATCCGTTCCAGTGTAGTGTTTTCCATGCCCACAGCTCCCATAACGGTGCCATCCGGTAACGGATGAGTAAAGGATTGAAGCCCTTGTACCTCAAACAAATCCATATCGAGCCGCTTGCTCACTGCCTCCGGGTATTGTTTTGCCAGCATACCGCCGGCCATTCCGCTGGGGAAGTAAAATTCATCGTACAGGTACAATTTCATTTTAAGGCTGTCGGCGATTTCCACGGCGGCTTTGTATTGGGCCAGGTATTCCGGCGTCATAAATTCCGGGGTCATCCCGTATGACGGCAGGATGCCCAATCCATAATAACCCGCCTCCTTCGAAGCCTTCATCACTTTCAGCGTCTGCTCCCTGCTTAATGGTTTATTCCAGAACCAGAGAGGCCTGGATTTCAGGCTTAATGGCGGATTTACAAAATCCTTTCCTAATTGTGTTTCAGAATCCTTGCAGGAGGCAAATAGCAAGACCAGAAAAAATAGAGAAAATACTTTGATGTTTTTATTAATCATGATTTTATTTTTTTAATGATAATTCTATTTCAATTTCATTTTCTGTCTGATATTTTATCCAGATAATTACGGTAGAAATTCCTTCCACATCATATTCAACATCATATCTAAAATTCTTTCCGCGATTAATATTTTTCCCATCGATTTTTAAATTTATTTCGGCATTTATCCAATTTTTAATTAAAAACGCAGGATTTACGACAGGAGAATTTTTACTTCCTTGCAGGGCAAACCGGATATCACCATTATTTCCTTTTGCATCAATCAGATAAGCACGCTGAGAATAATCATAACCGTCACTTTCATATCCGGTAGTTAATATTTTGAGCTCAGCCGGATAATTCCAGGAGCGGGCCAGTGGGACCAATGTTTTTGGATCCTGATCCGTCATTCCGTACAATGCTGCATCGCCATTGGGATCTCCCCAGCTCAATGAGGAATGCGCCGCCTGATCGGGGGCATTGGCGCTTCTGCCGTCGGAAACGATCTGCGCCACCGGCCAATGGTTCCACCAGGGAAAATGGGAATAATCGGGTCTCACTTCGCCGTTAAATACATCGAAACCGCCACCGGTCCTCAGGATAAGGTAAGGTTTGAATTTAGATTTGAAATTCACGACCTGGATATTTGCATCCGGCAGGTCAAATTTAGGATAGCCCTTCTCCCAGCTGTAGGTTTTCGTTTCGCCTTTCATATTTACTAAAGTAGCAGCAGCCAGTTCCACATTATCTTCAGGCCGGGTTCCCGGTTCATTAAGAAAGATGGTTTCCTGCCATCCTCCGCTCCCCGGTAGCACCTTCCTGACCGTAACCCCATCAGGATAAATATAATAAAGCTCATTGCCCCACTCGCCGAATCCGGTATTATCGGGCGAATCATTCTGCCTGAACTTCACATCCATCTGAAGGTATCGCCAGTTAACAACCACGCGTGCTTCATTGCTTTCGATGATGGCCACGCGCGAGCTCCGGCATTGGGCATCCGACATGTGCTCCATGCAACCGGTGGGCATCATGTCTCTTGATCCTTGTGACAAGAACCAGTTATTTCCGGTTTCCCGGCTCTGGTCGGCCATCCATTTGCCGTTTTCCGACACCAGGCAGGGCGAATAGCGTGTGCCCCGCCAGAACATGATCTTGGTGGGAAGCTCATCAAACTGCACCACAACATCATTGAATGGGCCCACCGGCCATAATGCATCCCATTCCGGATAAAATTTGAGGCGTGTGTAATTGGCAGCAAATCTACCGGATGGTTTTACGGTCGGGAATTTACGGGGGGCAAACTGCGGCTCGTTTTCAGGTTTTACCGAGGCATAAATCTGAGCTATTTCATCCTTAGTCAGGCATTTATCATAAATCTTGACTTCATCTACGATCCCGTCCAGTGAATATCTCGATGGAAAAGTAGCCCAATCCCTGATGGCATCAGTAGGAGCAAGCATTTCGCGGTTCATCCCCATCCGGAAACCCTTGTCAATATCGCTGTATACAATCCGCCTCTTATCGATAAAATCCGTGTATGTATTCTCCAGCTGGCCGTTGATGTAAATGGCCAGTCCCATTGCAGCATCGTAGGTACCTACGATATGGTACCACTTTTTCAATTCCAGTCCGAGTTTCGTATCCGGATTCAGTTTAGAATTGCACTCATGCCATACCGAGGTAGCATCCGAAATATGAATTCCGACCCTGCCCCTCGAATCGATTCCGAAATAAAACCCCGTGATTTTATATTTTCCCATGGTCAGAACCGGCGCCCAGTTCCAGGGATAAGCTCCCAATGCCACCCAGGCTTCAATACTTATTTTCCGTGGAAGATTGAATAATTTACGCTCGCTGCCCTCTTCGGTTTTATCATTCGGTATGACATCGATAAATGAAGAAAAACCATCGAATTTAATAGCTGAGCCCTTTATTCCGGGAACGAATTTCGTCAGGCCACCTGTCTGATAAATACCATAGGGATCGGATTTATTCAACCGAGTCCTATTGGTTGTTACCGTATCATCAAAATTCCAATAAAATAATATCGGATTATTTTGTGATTTTATGGAATTAAAAACACAAAAGAAGATTAATAAAATAAATATTGATTTTTTCATTTAACCGATTATTTCAGATTCGTTCATGCACTTTGAACAAAGTATAAAGCTAAGCTAATCCGGAGACATCGGAGGCACTGTTTTAGAAGAAATATCGAGTATGTTGCCAGGTACCCACCCCTGCGCCATAGCCGTCAACCTAGGGACTTGATCAAATGACCGTAGGAGCAAAGGTCTGCATTCAGGATGATATTGGCTTTCTGAAGGAGAGTTGAAAGGTTGAGGTTCGAGGACCAGTTTTGAATTTTGAAGTACGAGATTCAGGGAAATGAACATCAGCTAAGCCCTCTATTCGTAAGACGCAAATATGCGTCTTTCATGTAACTTCTTTTTTTAGGCTGCTTCAAGTTGGGCAATTATCTTCTTTAATTGATTGATCTTCCTCTCCTTATTTTTGTTTTGAAAATTGATCA
>JAPLDV010000370.1 GCA_026391235.1 Bacteroidia bacterium
AGCTCTTCAGCCATCCATGCCAGCGTGTCCGCATTCACCTTTCGCGGTACGTCCAGGATATAATTGAAGTCGGACTTTTTGAGATATTGCAGGTTATCGAAAAGCCGCTGCATATGGTTGCAGGAGGGCACAAATACCAACCCCTGTAACAGATCAAAACGCCCGTCCATCGCGAATTCTAACAGGCCGCGGACATAGCTGCAGATGAAGCTGGAAAGATAGTTGTCCGCAATTTCGGTTCCGGCTACCCCGGGCGCATGCAGACGTACTGGAAAAAGCTTGTCCGCCATGAGCAAAGCTTCGGGCACGAACGAACAGGAATACCCTATGGGTATACGGCCGTCCCGCGTCGCCTGCTCAACCAAACGGTTCTGCGGACTTTCCAAAAGCTCTTCAAAGACCTTCATGGTTTTGCTAGCTGTCGCCATACTAATTTCTCTCCTTAATTATAGAGAATCAAATCTGCAAATCCTGAATAATTTGATTTACGGTTTTACATACACTTGCATCATCAGGAAAATCGATAAACGACCTGCCATAAAAATCGAATTCTCTGATCAAGTCGTCTTCCGGCAGCCAGCCTGATAATTTGATAGGCACATTGTTCTTAATATTAAAAACTTCGCTTTCATCTTTGACACGGTTCAGTATCATGCTCAGGTTTTTATAATTAACGGCCTGGTTGTCATGGGCTAAATGTTTTATGGTGCCGGCAACATTAATTCCCTTGGCCGAGGTGTCCGAAACAACTATCAGGTGATCAACCGTCTTCATCACTCTGCGGTTGATCTGTTCAACCCCCGCTTCTCCATCAATCAGCACGATATCGAAATTTTTGGCCAAATCCTGAATGATGTCCTTCAAAAGAGAGTTGACTTTGCAAAAGCAGCCTTCCGATTCCGGCCGGCCTATCGCCAGCAAACAAACGTTATCGCTCTGCGTCAAGGCATCAAACAGCTCATAGTCCAGCATATTCAGAGTGGCTGCCTTATCCTGACTTTCTCCTTTCTGAATGGATTTTATTAAATCGTTCCTGATATCATCCACGGTTTTTTTTACCTGCATTCCCAAGGCAGTGCAGAGACCCACGGCCGGATCAGCATCAATAGCCAGTATGCGGAGATCTTTTCTTTGGGAGAGATTCTTAATCATCAGCGCGGATACCGATGTCTTGCCCACTCCGCCATTTCCACATAAAGCGATTGTCTTTGTTTTTTTATCCATATTAATTTGTCCTTTTTTCCTCCAAATGTTTTCTCATTTTCTTGAGTTCGCCGACTTCGTCGCAAACATCGTTATATTCACATTCATCGCAGTCAGGATCTATTTCATTAATCATTTTATCCATGGCATTGATTGTTCTGCTGACATTTTTTGTTATCTCTTTCAACTCATTTACGTCTCCGGCGCTTGACGTCACAAAAAGAAATTCGACGGCATGAATATAATCCTTCTTTAAATATTCATCCCGTAAAGCGCTGCCAAGAATATCAAAAGAAAAATCGTTTTTCAGAGCATCCTTGCTTATTCTGCTCCATTCTCTTTGATACTGAGACACCGCCCTCATCATATACCCTTTAAGATCGAGGGAATATCTTATGACTTCCATTTCTTTGTATTTATCATAGGTGTTCTCTTCATCAAATCCGCTGACTCCCAGAAGAACGATCTTTCCGAAAGGGAGACTCTTCCCATTACTCACATTTATATCCGGACCTATGAGGTTGACTTTTCCGTCGCAAACCAGATCCAGATGTTCTGTCCAGATAAGACAGGAGACAGAATTCATTTGAGGGTTTCCCAGTTCCACCGCCATTTCATCCGATAAAACCACGTTTCTACCGCCACCCAAAGGCCAGACATTTTTTTGTTCTGCCGTAATCCAGGATCTACAATTTCTTCCTTCGATATAATTCCTAATATCACTGAAGGCATGTTCGAAGAGTTCCATGTTAATTGTGCCTCAATCCTTCGATTTTATCGGCGGCAAAAATAGCCGCACCGACGGCGCCGTTGAGTTGGGGATGTTCAATCTTCCGGACGGGGACCCCCAAGGCGGTTTCCAGAGCCTGGAACATGCCGGCATTTTTCGCTACACCGCCGGTCATGGCGATTTCCGCTTCGGCAACGATGCTTCCGACCATGGATGCCGCCCGATTGGACAGGGCGCGGTGCAGGCCGGCGATGATATTGCCTACATCCCGGCCTTCATTGACCAGAGAGATGATCTCCGTCTCGGCGAAGACGACACACTGATTGGAGAGGGTGACGGGATCTGTAGCATTGCGAGAAAGTTCGCCCAGGTCATCTAGGGCAATACCCAGTGCATCGGCCATGATCTCCAGAAATC
>JAPLDV010000880.1 GCA_026391235.1 Bacteroidia bacterium
TCGGCCGGAGCTGCTTATCTGGATTATGAGTATGTTGAATTGGGCATTGCCCAGGACTGGCTGGTGACTCCCGGCATATACATACCCGCAAAAGGGACAACAAGCCTCAGGTTTTACCAGCGACAGGGTTTTATCCAGGATCGCCATTCTACTTTTTCTATCAGGGTTTCAGCAACTTCACAAACCGATGCGGTATCCTTTTCAAGCATTGCAACTTATGGCGAGAAAACCTTTTCAATGAAATTTAGTCAGAAGTCATTGGATTTAAGCACCTGGGCGGGTCAGAAAATCTTTATCGCATTTGTCATGGAACAGAATGATGGAGATACCTGGGCCATCGACGATGTTTCAATCGCCAATGAAACGATACCGAATAATCAACAGGATTCACTGGCACTTGTATCCCTTTACAATAAATGCGGAGGACCGCACTGGACTAAAAAGGGCAATTGGCTTACCGGGCCGGTGAATGCCTGGGAAGGGGTTACCGTTGAGAACGGACGGGTAGTCGAGCTGAACCTTGGCGACTGGTACTCTTCAGCCGGTTTGACCGGCTCCGTACCGGCCGAACTTTTAAATCTTTCCGCGATCAGATCGTTCACCCTGCAAAACAATCAGCTTACCGGAGACTTGCCTGATAACTGGTCAACATTGCCTTATCTGACAGAAATAAATCTCGACCTCAATAAGCTTTCCGGTCCGTTTCCGGATAGCTGGAAATCCCTTGTGAATCTGACAGAGTTGGGCCTCTTATTGCTATGCACAAAATAATCTGCTGGATTTCGGACATATCGAATCCAATGTCGGGGTTGCATCCGGGCAATTTTATTACTGGCCCCAGGCTCCTGTAGGAGTAGCTGACACATTGTTTAAGAATCCGGGTGAAGAAGTGCGATTTTCAGTGACTGTAGGCGGAAAAAGTAATCTCTATCAATGGTATAAAAACGGGGAAATCCTTTCGGATGCCATATCTGAAGTGTTTATTATTCCTTCATATTCACCATCGGACACCGGAATCTATTCTTGCCGGATTACCAATACGCTGGCTATCATGCTGACACTTACCAGTGAACCGGTAACTCTTCAGACTTCAACTTCCGGTGTTATTGAAAGCATGAATCCGAGGCCTTCAATTGCTGTTTGGCCGAATCCTGTAAGCTATCGTGCAGCTGTAAGGTACACATTAGCGAATGACCAGCAGGTTACTATCCAGATTATCGATCATGCCGGGAGGATTGTTGAAGAAATGGAGCTCGGAGCACAAACCAGGGGTGAGCATTTAGCGGATTGGTTTACAGGAACTCTCGAACAGGGATCGTATTTTTTAAGGTTGAAGAATTCACAATCTGTTTATAAACTGATGGTTATAGGCAGGTAGGGACGAATAATTATGTCTTTCCGAAAACGGGGCTGGGTCAAAACCCCCAGGTTGAAACCTGGGGTTAATAATTTCTGACGATGTAAGTACTCTAAAAGGATAAATAAAAATCATGAAAAAACTGGTGATTATTCTGTTGTGCACCTTATTCGGGTTGCTCCTGATGAAGTGCACTTTGGATCGGAAAACCAACGCGGTTGCCGATCTTGCTGAAAACTTCGTCTCCCCCCCCGATAGTGCCCGGCCATGGGTCTACTGGTTCTGGCTGAACAGCAATATTTCCCGGGAAGGGATTACTGCCGATCTTGAGGCCATGAAACGCGTGGGAATCGGTGGCGTCCTGATCATGGAGGTCGATCAGGGAGCTCCGGTCGGACCGGTTGCATTCATGAGCGACCAGTGGCGCGAGCTATTTAAATTCATGATCTCCGAGGCTGGTCGCCTGGGCATCGAGGTGAACATGAACAATGATGCCGGCTGGAATGGCAGTGGCGGACCCTGGGTGCCGCTTGGCAAATCGATGCAGGTGGTGGTGGCCAGCGAAAAACAGGTTCGTGGTGGAGCGAAATTCGCCGGCGACCTGCCGAAACCGAAAGCCAACAGCGGCTACTACCGTGATATTGCCGTCCTGGCCTTTCCAACACCGGCCGATCCGGCCAATCCCGCCTGGCGCATCAAAAACCTGGCCGGCAAAAGCATGTCGTCGGGCGGCATGATGCCCGGAAGCCTTGATGTTTCGGCAGGAGCCGCAGTACCGGCAGCTTCCATGATCGACCGCGGCCGCATCATCGACCTGTCGGCCATGATGGATACAACCGGCAGGCTCACCTGGGAAGTGCCGGCCGTAAGCCAAAGCAATCCCGGGGAATGGACCATTATCCGGTTCGGTCATACTTTCACGGGAGCTGAGAATGCCCCTTCACCATTGTCAGGCCGTGGCCCCGAATGCGACAAGCTGAGCCCTGAAGGTATCGAGGCCAATTACAACGGTATGATCGGCAAGCTTGTGAAGGATGTCGGTGCACTGGCAGGTAAAAATTTCGCTGCTACTCATGTCGATAGCTGGGAAGTGGGGGCACAGAACTGGACAACGAAGATGCGTGAAGAGTTTAAAAGGCTTCGCGGGTACGATATGATGCCTTACATGCCCGTACTCACCGGAAGGATCGTTGATGACCCGGAAATATCCGAAAGGTTTCTCCGTGACGTAAGGCAGACGGTTTCCGACCTGCTGGCGGTCAATTATATAGGACGCCTTAAGGAACTGGCCAACAAGGATGGGCTAAGGCTGTCGATGGAGGCGTATTCCACACCGGCCAACGACCTGGATGTCGGGAATTACATCGATGAACCGATCAGTGAGTTTTGGACCATGGATGGCGGAGGCTTCTGGTGGACCCAGAAAGCCATGTCCTCACTCGCACACGTGAACGGCCTGCCCGTTACCGGTGCCGAGGCCTTTACATCCGGAGGAGAGGAACGGTGGCTGGCCCATCCGGCTACAATTAAATCACTGGGCGACAGGGCATTTTGCGATGGGGTGAACAGGTTCATCTTTCACCGGTATGCCTTGCAGCCCTGGGCCGCAGAGCGGAAGCCCGGCATGACCATGGGCCCCTGGGGCCTCCATTACGAGCGGACCCAAACCTGGTGGGAGGATTCAAAAGCATGGCACGGGTATCTTGCAAGGTGCCAGTACATGCTTCGACAGGGAACTTTTGTAGCAGACGTCCTCTGCCTGAATTCCGAAGAGCCGCTGCAGCGGTTCAGGGTGCTGAAACTCAACGGCTACGATTACGACGGCATCAGCCCTCAGAAATTCATGAAAGATGTTACTGTGAAGGATGGCCGCCTGGTCCTGCCTTCAGGAATGCAGTACCGCCTGCTGGTTTTGCCGGATGAACCCGATATGTCGCCTGCCATGCTTCAGAAAATCAACTCCCTCGTGGAGGCCGGTGCAACGGTCACCGGCAAAGCCCCGGTGAGGGCTCCAGGACTTTCGGGTTGGCCGGAATCCGATGCACAGGTTAAAAAGATGGCCGAATACCTCTGGGGCAGCGGCTCCGAAACCGAACGCAAAGTAGGCCTGGGAAAAGTAATCCCTGGTAAAACACCATCAGAAGTCCTTGCCGGCATGGATATCAAACCTGATTTTAACGCCAACAGGGAAATGAAATTTATCCATCGTTCAGTAAACGGAAAGGAGGTCTGGTTCATTGCCAGCCAGGAACTGCAGGCGGCCGACATCGTGTGCAGCTTCCGGGTTACAGGCATGAAACCTGAATCGTGGGACGCCGAAACCGGACGGATGGAGTCCATAACGGTTTATGAGGAAGTGGATGGCTGTACAAGAATTCCCATGCGGTTTGAGCCGTCGGGATCAAGATTTATCGTATTTACAGAGGCAAAAGCGGCAGATCCGGAAAGAATTATCTCTGTGAAATCAGCGGAAAAAGAGCTGGCTAACATGGAAATAGCTGTAAAAGAGGCTGTTCCCGCAGTCAAGGCCGAAGAAACCCGCTCCAGTTTCACCATGGCGGCATGGGTGAGCCCCGATCTGGAGATCGCTCTACCCGATGAGACCAGCACCGGTGCTGGTGCCCTCTCGATGGTACGTAACGATGTAGTGTATGCGGCGCCGGGCCACGAAGTATGGACCAACAAGGATGCGGGTGCAGGCTTTGGTGTAGGTATAAACGGTGTCGTCGTCTCCGAACACACCGCTGATTATTTTCCGGCCCTCCTGGTTTATCCTGCACCGGTTGCTGGCTGGACGCATGTGGCCGTGGTCTACAAGGATAATACACCAAGCCTGTGGATCAATGGTAAATTTGTTCATAAAGGGCTGAAGAGCAGCAAGATCGTTCATGGCGGATATGGAGTTGTCCATACCCGGAAGGTGCGGGATTTCAGCGGACGGGTGGCCGGTTTGGTTCAGTTTCCGAAGGCGCTCACCGGTGATGAGATCATCAGCCTGTTTAAAAACGTCCCGGATACAACAACAGTCGTCAGGGAGGAGCCGGCTATCGACCTGGTGCGAAGGGAAATTTTGAAGAATGGATCCTATGATTTCAAAAACGCCGCCGGCAAGGTTCATACCATCCTCGTCGAAGGCCTGACGGACAAATCAGAGATCAAGGGCCCCTGGGAATTAAGTTTCCAGCAGGGATGGGGTGCGCCCGGTACAATTGTAATGGATAAGCTGATTTCCTGGAGCAGGCACACGGATGCAGGGGTGAAATACTTCTCGGGCTCCGCCACATACCGGAAAACGTTCAATTTAACAGCCGCGCCTGAAACAGGTAAAAAGCTTAAGAGGATCATCTGCCTTGACCTGGGAAGGGTTGCCGTGATGGCCGGTGTGAAACTGAACGGCAAAGACCTTGGTCTGCTGTGGAAAGCACCTTACCGCGTGGATATCACCGATGTTGTGCAAAATGGTGATAATACCCTGGAGATCAGAGTGGTCAATCTCTGGATTAACAGGATGATCGGCGACGAGCTGCAGGACGAGGACAGTGAAAGGAATACCGACGGCACCCTGAAAAAATGGCCGCAGTGGCTGCAGGATGGAAAACCCAGCCCAACGGGCAGGTATACTTTCACCAGCTGGCGGCTCTGGAAGAAAAATTCACCGCTGCAGGAATCGGGATTGCTTGGTCCGATTACGATACAAACATCAATCAGATATTAACCTCGTCAGACATCATTAACCCCGGCCTTCAGGCTGGAGATTCAAAAAAAGTATATAATATGAACAAAATCATCGTACTAGGGGCCGGAATGGTCGGCAGTGCAATGGCCATCGACCTGGCAAAGGATCATCGGGTTACCTTAACCGATGTGAACCATGAAAGATTAATACAGGTGAAAGTAAAATGTCCGTCTTTA
>JAPLDV010000209.1 GCA_026391235.1 Bacteroidia bacterium
ATAATTATCCGCCTGCAAACTTAATCTAACGAATCCGTTTGATAAAGCAATCACAAGGCAATTAGTGTTTTTTAACACTTCTTAACAAAATCGAGAATTTCCTGAACAAACCGGGTTCCCAACTGATCTGCTTCTCCAAAAGATCCGGCTTCAGTATAAACCCGGATGACCGGTTCGGTATTTGACTTCCGTAAATGGGCCCAGCCTTGCGGAAATTCAATTTTTAACCCATCTGATGTGATAGTCGGGTAATTTTTATATTTTGTTCCAATACCATCAAGAACTCTCTGGATATCAGTTCCGGAGGGCAAATCGATCTTCTTTTTGGCCATCTCGAATACTGGAAAACTTTGTTTGATAGCGGTCATATTCTTCCCGCAGCCGGCGTAATAGGATAGAAACAGGGCAATTCCAGCGAGCGCATCCCTGCCGAAATGCAATGATGGGAAGATGATTCCCCCATTACCCTCTCCGCCAATCACAGCACCGGTTTGCTTCATTCCGGATACCACATGAACCTCCCCTACGGGTGTTGCCAGATACGAACCGCCATGTTTCTCGGTAATAATCCTGAGAGCCCGGCTTGATGAAAGGTTGGAGACCGTATTGCCTTTACGCTTTGAAAGGATGTAATCTGCAACAGCCACCAGCGTGTATTCTTCACCAAAGAAGCTGCCATCCTGATTTACCAGGGCGAGCCGGTCCACATCAGGATCAACCGCTATCCCTAAATCAGCCTTATTTTTTCTAACCTCCCCGGCAAGCCCGCCAAGATTTTCAGGCAAAGGCTCAGGGTTATGCGCAAAGTTCCCATCCGTTGAACAGTTCAGCCGGATAATTTTTTTAACCCCCAATGCTTCCAGCAGCGCCGGAACTGCGATTCCTCCAACAGAATTAACTGCATCCACCACAACGGTTATACCTGCACGAATAATTTCATCGCGCTTTACTTCAGGCAATTCCAATACTTTCCTGATATGAAACGGCAAAAAATCTTTATGCCTGGATATACCTATTTTATCAGCCGCTACAAACTCAAACATTTCATGAGCGGCCAAAAGAAGAACCTCCTCACCCTCCTGAGCAGAAATAAACTCCCCCTGGCAGTTGACCAGTTTAAGAGCATTCCATTGGGCGGGATTATGACTGGCGGTCAGTATTATGCCCGCGATTGCGCCGCTGTGAGGAACAGCCATTTCTACAGTCGGTGTTGTGGCCAAACCGGCGTTGACAACATCAATGCCCAAAGCATTTAAAGTTGAGCATACAATTGAATCTACCAGTTGCCCGGAAGTCCTGGCATCCCGCCCAACGACCATACACGGCCGTTTAACGGCAGCCGGACTTTGGTGCAATGCCCAGGTTCCAAATGCAGCGGTAAACTTCACAATATCCAAAGGTGTTAACCCCTCACCAGGCCGGCCGCCGATAGTGCCCCGGATACCAGAAATCGATTTTATAAGAGCCATAAGATGATTATCGAACCGGCAAGGTATTGAGTTTTCGTGATAACTTTGCAAAGGGGAACTTTTTTTTGCCAACCTTTGCAAACTCAATAATTTAAGTAAAGTGAACAGGAAACCTCTCAGCGTAAACAAGTCCTTCCAACCCGAAAAAATCCGTCTGAACCGATATATTGCATCCTCAGGTATCTGCTCACGGCGTGATGCGGATGACCTCATCAGCCGGGGTGTTGTGGAAATCAACGGCGTTAAAACAACCGAACTGGGTACGCAGGTTAATCCGGGCGATACCGTTAAAGTGAATGGGAAAACTATCAAAAATGAACGCAAGGTTTATATTGTATTGAATAAACCCAAAGACACCCTTACCACCACTGATGATCCGGAAGGCCGCCGTACCGTTCTCGATCTCCTGCAAAATGCCACAAGCGAGCGGATTTTTCCTGTTGGAAGGCTCGACAGGAACACCACGGGCGTTCTCCTCCTTACCAACGACGGAGATCTCGCAAGTAAACTCACTCATCCCAAGTACAAGGTTAAGAAAATATATGAGGTGCGTACCGCCCAAAATGTGACCGAAGAAATGCTGGCCACAATGATTAAAGGCATCGAACTCGAAGACGGCCTCATGCAGGTTGATGCAATCACCTTTCTCGATCCGGCATCGAAAAAAGATTTATCCATTGAAATCCATTCCGGAAAAAACAGAATAGTAAGGAGAATGTTTGAACATCTTGGTATCGAGATTGTTAAACTCGACCGGGTTTATTTTGCCGGGCTTACCAAGAAAACCCTCGCCCGTGGAAAATGGAGATTCATGACACCTAAAGAGGTTGGCTGGCTAAAGATGAATAAATAACTGCAGTAAAACCACAAATAACAAAACCCAAAAAACAAATAAACACCAAACACCAAAACCTCAAATAACAAACCAGCACTTGTCATCCCGGCGCAGGCCGGGACCCCCTCACAACAACCGACAACTGACAACTAACAACTAACAACTA
>JAPLDV010000201.1 GCA_026391235.1 Bacteroidia bacterium
GTTTGCTGATTTCACCCAGACGTGGATCGCCCCAGGCGGTCCAGAATTTGGCCTGATCAGCACCGGGGTAATCCAGCCGGGTTTCAACCGGCGTGGTCCATGGACCCTGAAGTCCGGCTATCTCAACCTCCCAGCTTACGCTTCCGTTTCCCGGCCGGAACCGGTCGGTGAGGATGCATGAATTGCCTGTCGCCTTTGAAACCCATTTTCGCCTGAAACTGATCTGATCCTGCTTACGGGTTACCTTAACCCTGCCAACGGGCTCACAACCGGCCAGCCGGCTGAAAGCATTGATCTCACGAACCAGGTTTTTGTCAGTAAACTCAATCCGGGATACTTTGCCCGACGCATCGATGTTCAATACCATTCCCGGTATCCGGAATTCATAGCCCTGCTCGTCGCCGTTACGGCAACCAGACAGTAAAAGGCAGAGGAGCAGAAGAGGGAGGAGGAGGAGGAGATTTTTCATGGGGAAATTTGTGTTTGGTTAAAAGGTCCCCGCTTTCGCGGGGATGTCAAGGGTATTTTGTAAGTAGTTCTTTCATTTTGTCACTCGTCACTCGTCACTCGTCACTCCTTAACGATCCAACCAAAATCCACATACTCCGATTTAATCTGGTCACCGTAAACCTTGATGAGCATAAATCCTTCTTCCATTTTGCCAAGTGCACCGCCCCACCAGCCGGCCGACACTGCGCCACCGGTGATGAAATGAACCCCGTCCATAAACAAATCTTCATAATAATGCTGATGGCCCTGCAATACAAGCTTAAGGTTTTTCTTGCGGAGCATGTCCATTACTTCTTTACCATTGGTGATCACGCTGCCGCCGCCGTTAACCTGCTGCCCGCCTTCCTGCCATTGGTTATAAACGGTGATAAATGGAATATGCACTGATACCACAACCGGGGTTTTATCATTCACTTTGGCAAGGTCCTGTTTCAGCCATTCCATTTGTACCGGGTTGATATTTCCGTAATAGCCGCGGGTGTATGTCGGCTCGATGGATTTCAGGAGAATGAAGTGCCAGCCTTTGTAATCGAATGATTTCCAGGGATTACCGAAATAGCGCCGGAACATACCTTCGCCGTAATCGACATCAAGTGTATCGATATTCTTATTGTAAAAGGCGAAAAGCTCGTGGTTTCCCACCGTATTATGAACCGGCATGTTGAACCCTTTCATTAGACCGCCGTAAAGCTGGTAAAGCGAATCCGCACGGCTGCGGGTTTGTCCGAGTGCATCCATCACCAGGTCACCGCCAGTGATTACAAAATCGGGTTTAAGCTTATTCACGGTATCGATCGCCTGCTGAAATCCCTGTGGAGCACTCTTGTCAGGGGTCATGTGGATATCGGTCATAAAAGCGAAAGAGAAATCCGGTTGAGGTTCTTTTATGGTTTTGCACCCGATGGCAAGGAGACCGAGGAGCAGGAAGGGGAGGTTTTTTTTCATAGGGGATTAAGAAATTAGTTGTCGGTTATCAGTTATCGGTTGTCATCGTCATCGCCGAACTCAGTATTGCGTGAAGGGGTCCCCGCCCCCGCCTTCGCGAGGGCAGTCCCTTCGCGGGGACGACAGAACAGCGTTTCCGCGGGCATGACAAGGCTTCCATTTTGGATTTTGAGTTTTGTTTTTTGGAATTTATTTGTTATTTGTTTTTTTGTGATTTGTTATTTGAAGTCGTTAGGGGAATTGACTTCCAGCCACTTTCGAACCCGGTCAGTCCCGTTGATCCAGTCAAAGGCAAGCCCTTCAAACTGATATTCGTAAGGAGCGGTACTCCAAAATGGCCGGATATCCGTGTGATGGTAGAGGAATTTAAGAATGTACAGCATCGTTTTCCAAGGTTGAAAAATGTCGGGATCGGTGACGTGGATCTGGTATCCGCCACAAACCTGACCTGCAAATTTATGAAAAGTAGGCTGGAAATGAACCGGTCGGAGGACCATTCCTTCCAGGATATTATCAGTCAGATATTTCAACAAATCTTTTCTGATGGTATAAGGATCAATAGCCGGATGACCGAATTGCTCAAGGCTCCGGGTGGTTCCGCGGCCTTCCGACAGGACCGTCCCTTCGAGCATCACCGTTCCGGGATATACAAGACATCCTTCGGCAGTTGGCAGGTTGGGGGATGGGTTCACCCATAAACGACCGGTATCTTTCCACAGCATTTTTCGTTCCCAGCCGGTCATCGGAATAACCTGCAGATCCAGATCCCAATGGTTCAGCTCTTTAAACCAGACAGCCAGCTCACCGATGGTTTTTCCATGGCGCATGGGGATCGGGGCCATGCAAACGAAGGAATACCATTCGGGATCCGGCAGATCGCCTTCGGTGAGAATGCCGCCGATCGGATTGGGACGATCCAAAATAACGATTCGGATATCTTTGCCCAGGCACGCCTCCATGGTAAGGTAAAGTGTCCATATATTGGTGTATACGCGGGTCCCCACATCCTGCAGGTCGATGATCAGGGTGTCGATCCCATCCAGCATTTCTTCAGATGGTTTGCGTGTTTCACCGTATAAGCTGTACACCGGGATATTCCATGCCGGATGAATCGTATGCACGGTTTCGATCATGTTATCCTGCACCACCGA
>JAPLDV010000771.1 GCA_026391235.1 Bacteroidia bacterium
ATCTGACGGTAAATTTACTGTCACAACAAGAGGTGGCAAAATAGATGCAATCGGGATATACAGTGCGACCGGGATCAAAGTGTTTTCAATATCAGATATTAACCTGTTACCAACCAGCGAAATAGATCTTTCTGATTTTGCTGCAGGAATCTATTTTATTAAGATAAATGATAGGGAGAAAATCTATTCAGAAAAATTATTAATCTTAAAAAATCCTGATTAACGCTTAACCGGCATATCCATGAAATCCCGAAACTCAATCCTCCGTCAGTCCTTTCACTTCGCCTTAGGCTTAGTAATCCTGTTTTCAGCCACCCAATGCTCTTCTGATCCGAAAACCCCATCGGTATACTTTAAAAAAGCTGAGCCCGTCTGGCCGGTAGGACAGGAGCTGGAGAAAAACATCACGGTCGGTTTCAGGACTGAGTTTGACCGGCCCGGGAACAAATCAGCCGTGCTGAAAATAACCGGCTCAACGCTATACAGGATATATCTTAACGGATCGTTCGTCGGCCACGGCCCGGCCCGGGCAGGACATGGTTATTACCGGGTAGATGAGTGGGACCTCTCCAAAAAGCTGGCTTCCGGGAAGAACATCGTGGCGATTGAGGTGGCCGGATACAATGTGAACAGTTACTATCTGCTCGATCAGCCTTCTTTCATACAGGCAGAAGTTACATCCGGCAAAAAAGTAATTGCCGCAACCTCTTCACAATCTGATGATTTTGAAGCCATCGAACTGACCGGACGGGTACAGAAGGTTCCGCGATATTCTTTTCAGAGGCCTTTTACCGAAGTGTACAAGCTAGGTCCGGGATTTGATGCATGGCGGATTGAAGAAAAGCGCAAGGCGCAAGGCGCAAGGCTCAAGGAAGGGCTCAAGGCTCAAGGCGCAAGGCTCAAGGAAGGGCTCAAGGCGCAAGGCGCAAGGCGCAAGGAAGGGCTCAAGGCGCAAGGCGCAAGGCTCAAGGAAGGGGAAAAGGGAGAAGGAAAAAGGTTGAAGGTGGAGAATGCAGGTGTGAAAAAGCTGGTACCCAGGAGAATCGGTTATCCGGATTTTGCAGTTCGCCAGCCGGTGAATGCCATTGCCCGGGGTGAAATGAAAACCGGGATTATCCGGGAGAAATACTGGAAGGACCGGGCCGTGGTCAATATCGGAAAGGAGCTGGGTGGATTCCCTGAAAATGAGCTGATCCTCAATCCGGCCATCCCGCTGCAGGAAATGAAAATCGACAGCATCCAACCGGAAGCTGTCCCGGTTACAACGGGCTCTGCATTCACCTTGGGCCCGCAGCAGTTCCGGATCTTCGATTTCGGCACCAACCTCACGGGTTTTATAGGCGCCGCTATTGACGTGACCAAACCGGGACGGATCTATTTTACTTTTGATGAAATCCTTTTTGGGGAAGATGTGAATTTCAAGCGGCTGGGCTGCATCAATGCGGTTACTTACGACCTGAGCCCCGGGAAATATGTGGTGGAATCTTTCGAGCCTTATACCCTGCGTTATCTCAAAGTCATCATGATTGACGGGGAATGCAGCTTTAACAATATCAGCCTCCGGGAATATGCCAATTCTGATATAGCCTGTGCTGCCTTCGAAAGCAGCGATCCGCGACTGAACCGGATCTATAAGGCCGGAGTGGAAACCTTCCGGCAAAATGCCGTGGATATATTTATGGATTGTCCACACCGCGAAAGGGCCGGCTGGCTCTGCGACAGCTATTTCACTGCCCGTGTGGCCAATGATGTATCGGGCAACACGCTCATTGAGAAGAACTTTTACGAAAACTTTCTGTTACCTGATTCCTTCGCCTTTATCCCTGAAGGCATGCTGCCGATGTGTTATCCGGCTGATCACAACGATGGGGTTTTCATCCCAAACTGGGCGATGTGGTTCGTGGTTCAGCTTAAGGAATACCTGTACCGGAGCAACGACCGGGAGCTGGTCGATAACTTAAAGCCGAAGGTCCTTAAATTGCTGAAATACTTTGAACCGTTCAAAAATTCCGATGGCCTGCTGGAAAAGCTCGATAGCTGGATATTTGTCGAATGGTCGGCCGCCAATAGCTTCGTGCAGGATGTGAACTACCCCACCAACATGCTGTTCGCCGCCACCCTGGATGCGGCAGGGGAGCTATACGGACTCGACTCTCTGAAAAAAGAAGCAGACCAAATAAGGGAAACCATCCGGAGGCAATCCTTCGATGGCACTTTCTTCGTCGACAATGCCGTTCGCAATGCCCAGGGCAAGCTCGAAGTCACTAAAAACACCACCGAAGTGTGCCAGTATTTTGCTTTCTATTTCAATATTG
>JAPLDV010000856.1 GCA_026391235.1 Bacteroidia bacterium
TGAAACTGGTGCCTCGGGTAGTCCATCAGCAATGGCCTCCCAGGTTTTTCCAAAGTCGCTGGTTTTATACACAAATGGTTTGAAAACATCATCCCTGAATCCTGTTTTCGTGATGTATGCAGTTCCTGCATCAAATGAAGATGCAACTGCCCGGCTTACATACATATTCTTAGGCGCACCAATATTAAATAAGGCTTCAGTTTGTTCTTCCCAGGATGTGCCATAATTCTGTGTTACATGCACCCGGCCATCATCGGTGCCCACCCAGATAACTCCTGACTTAACCGGTGACTCTGAGATGGCTGAAATTGTGCAAAACTGCATGTGCCCTTTGCCATTGATTTTGGCCGTATCGTTGGTTGTCAGATCTGGACTGATCCTTTCCCAGATATTCCCGCGATCGAGAGACCGCAGGAGGTATTGACCGCCGGTATAAATGATTCCGGGATTTTTCGGGGATAATTCAAGAGGGGTGCACCAGGTATTCCGGTACGGAGCCTCTCCCTTGGGAGCCTTGGGAGAAATATCCACGCGGGTGCCCAACAGCTGGTCGACCCGATGGTGCAATCCAAATTGCCCGGTATAATAGAGCCAACGATTATTCTCAGGATCCACCTTGGTGTACATTCCATCGGCCTCGCCGGTTACCACCCATTCTTCGATTCCGACCGATCCCGACCAGCTGTTGCTTGGCCCTTTCCAGGTTTCGTGGTCCTGTAAACCGATGTAAATATTATAAGGGGTAGAATTGTCAACTTCCACATCATAAATTTCACCGGTTGGTAAATGGTAATAGTGGTTCATGGTTAGACCGCCATCCCAGGTGGAATAGATCCCACCGTCGCTGCCGAGCATCATGTGCCTGGGGTCGGCAGGATCGATCCAGAAACACCTGACATCGCCGAAATTGCTTTGAAAACGGTTCCTGCCTCTCCATCCCATCGGCCAGGTTTTACCGCCATCGAAGGAATAAAACATGGAGACTCCCGGGATGTACACGTTATCCGGATTAACAGGATCAGCATAAATCTGGTTGAATGAATAGGCCGCTTTGCCGCTTACATCGGTTTTTTTATCCGACATTTTCTTCCAGGATTCACCGGCGTCATCCGAGCGGTAAACTTCGCCGCCGATCAGGGCATCATAGGTGGCATCCACATTTGAGTTGGTGGTTCTGGCATTTTTCGGGTCGAATTCCGGATCTGGATTCAGGTTCTGAATGGCTGCATATAAAATGTCGGGATTACCCTGATGAATATCCATTCCTATCCGGCCGAGGTCCCCGCCGGGCAGGCCATTCTCCAGTTTTTTCCAAGTATTTCCACCATCGGTCGATTTATAAATCCGGCTGCCCTGCCCGCCGGGCTCGAAAGTCCATGCCGTACGCATCTTTTCATAAGTGGCTGCATAAAGGATTTCGGGATTGGTCTGGTTCATGACCAGATCGATCACCCCGATTGTATCATCGATGAAAAGGATTTTCTGCCAGGTATCCCCGCCATCTGTGGATTTGAATACCCCGCGTTCTTCATTTGGCGAAAAAAGGTGACCCATCACTGCAACATAAATGATATCGGGATTGGTGGGGTGGATCAGGATCCGGTTGATGTGATGAGAATCTTTAAGGCCTTTGGCTATCCAGGTTTTTCCTCCGTCTTTTGATACATAGATTCCGTTGCCGGCATAAGATGAGCGCGCATTGTATGCTTCACCTGTACCTACCCATACGATGTTGGGATCACTGGCAGCCACTTCGACAACACCGATGGAAGTTACGCCCAGAGTATCTGTAATGCACCGAAAAGTTGTTCCGTTGTTGATGGTTTTCCATACGCCGCCGGCCCGGGCTGCAACGTAGAAGGTGTATTTATTGGCTGCATCGGGTTTCTCCGGTACGGCGATATCGGCAATCCATGCACCCGTTCTGAATGCCCCGAGGTTGCGGTATTCCAGATCTTTGAAAAGCTCGGGTTTAATGGAATTTTGGGCTGTCAATGAACTGATAACTGACAACAGACAACAGATAACAGGGATTGATTTCATGATTCAGGTTAATATGAATCGATAAAGGTAATTAACCTTGACGTACCTGCGTCACTTGTCACTCGTCACTTGTCACTGAATAGACGCATTTATGCGTCTCTACAAATGTCTATAAAACACGAAGGGGAAACCATCGTTGGATGATTTCCCCTTTCCACTTCCCGGCTGCCGTAGCTTCCGGTGGTGGCCAGGCTACCGTTACGGATCGCTTGGTGTATTGTTCTTTTTACCTGGTGGGACGGGCTTGCGCCTTCCTGTTTTGTACGAAATTGGTCCCAACTTTGGCCTAACTTGCGTCTGCCTCCAGATGCAGGTGGTATTGTGCAAAACTCTGCAGGTAGTTCCCTTGATTACTTTCGATCGGTAAGTTGTTTAATCCGATTACTCTTATTATTCTCTTGCCGGTCGATTTTTCATCCCGGTTTTTCCCGTGCAGCCAGCGTGGCTTTCGCCGTTGCTGTTTCATCCCGTTCAAAGAACCTCACCTTGTAGCGGTCTTTATCGCTCACTTGGTACGATCAAAGGTAAACGCCTAAAACGATTTGTCAACACCTTTTCACTTGTTTGTATGCACATCGTTTCAACCAGGGATATTAACAATTGTTAATAACAGGGTATTGGGTATCGGGTATCAGGAGGTTATACGTTCCAGGCGCTTCATGATCGAAAAAATAAACGCGGCGGAAACAAGGCAGCATACGATAAATATGAGCCACAATTGCCATAAATCGAGCTTGCCCCAAAAGGTACTTACAACAAACAGTAATTTGTTCCCTACTGCAGTTGCCAGCAGCCATCCGCCCTGCAT
>JAPLDV010000660.1 GCA_026391235.1 Bacteroidia bacterium
GCAATTGCAGAGGCTCTTTGTTCAGGGTGATGGCTTAAATGTTCCGGGATTCTATAACCTGTCGAATGCCGCCACTATCAAAGCACGCGAAACAAAGGACAAGAAACGTACAGCTGCACTCTATGCAGATTTGGGTCTGTCGTTTAAAAACCTGGTCTATTTCAATGTAACCGGACGCAACGAGTGGTCAACCACCCTTCCCGAAGGTGAGAATTCCTTTTTTTATCCGTCATTCAGCGGATCATTTGTGTTTACAGAACTTCAAGGTCTTAAGGATAATAAAATAATACCCTTCGGTAAATTGAGAGCATCTTATTCAATTATTGGAAATGATGCATTCAACTATGCAACCCTCCCGACATATATGCAGGCTTCCTACAGTGATGGCTGGACAGACGGGGTGAGCTTTCCGGGTTGGGGTGTTTCCGGTTTCCAGCTTTCAACTGTTATGCCAAACAATACCTTGAAACCCGAATTGATGAAGTCGTTTGAAGTTGGATTCGACCTTCGCTTCCATAACAACCAGCTGGGGCTGTTCTTCACATACTATAACAATATCAGCGAAGACCTGATTCTCCCCGTACCGATTGCTAAATCCTCCGGATATTTCGCTGTCAATATGAATGCTGCTTCGATGTCAAACAAGGGTATTGAGGTAACATTGACAGCGACTCCCATACTAAAGAAAAACTTCAAGTGGGACCTGAATGTGAACTTTACCAAAAATGTCAATAAAGTGCTTGAACTTGCTCCGGGAGTTGACAATATTATCCTGATCGGCTTGCCAAGAATACAACCCCGCGCCATTGAAGGCGAATCTTATGGAACACTTTATGGCAACGATTGGCTGAAAGACGACAACGGCAACATCCTGATAGTTGACGACCCGAATGCCTGGAATTATGGCTATCCTCAAAATAACCCAACGGCAACCAGCCTTGGTAATGTATTGCCAAACTGGATAATGGGTATATATAACACATTTACCTTCAAAGATATTTCATTGGATTTCCTGTTCGATATCAAGAAAGGTGGCGTGATCTGGAATGGCAGCAAAGGTGCTATGTATTATGCCGGAACACATATAGATACAGAATCAAGGGGCGATGGCGCTGTTTACATTTTTGAAGGGGTAAAATCCGATGGTTCGAAGAACGATATCCAGGTTGCAAAAGATGTTAACTGGTATTTCAATGGTGAAGGCAGCGTATTCACAGGACCTGCCGGGCAATTTATTGAAAAAGCCGGCTGGGTACGCCTTCGTGAGTTAACACTATCATATAAATTAAACAATCAAATAATCAGCAAAACATCCTTCCAGAGTGCCGAAGTTTTCTTCACCGGAAGAAACTTGTGGCTGAGCACTCCTTACACAGGTATCGATCCTGAAACCAGTTTGATCGGTGCAGGCAATGGCCAGGGCATTGATAACTTTAATATGCCCGGCACCAGAAGCTATACATTTGGCTTCCGCCTGACCTTATAATCGTCCTGCTTTGTTAATAAACAGTTTAAACGAAACAATTAAAACCATGAGACAACATGCCATGAAGATGTTTAGTCTGTTTCTCTTACCTGCAATGATGATTTCAGGCTGCACGAAATGGATTGACACAGATATCAACACCAATCCCAACAGGCCGGCGGATGTAACCATGGAGCTGCTGCTGCCTTCCACCCAGAGTATCCTGGGTTATGTGATCGGAGGAGAGTATAGCCGTGCATCCTCCATATGGATGCAGCATCTTTCGGGTGTCGACCGTCAGTTCCTGGCCATGGAACGCTACTCAATACCCGAATCGGATTATGACAATCTTTGGAACACCCTGTATGGCATGATTCTTAAAAACCTGAGCATCCTTAAAACAAAGGCCGAT
>JAPLDV010000258.1 GCA_026391235.1 Bacteroidia bacterium
AAAAAATCTGGTTGCCTTGCAAAAGATTTTAGGACATAGTCATATAGAACGAACCATGATCTATGCTCATATAAATACAGCTGAGATTGAAAGTGAAATGAAGGTGATGGATTCATTTTAAACCAGATAGAACTCACATTCCCCCGGTTGCGGTCCCCCGGCTTGAATGCTCAGGGACCGTTTTTTTAACAGATAGTGATTGTTTTCGATGGCATAAACGGTAAAAAAGTCAAGCAGAGACGGATCGCTGATCGTCCAGGTTACGACTTTCCGGGTGTTCCACCAGGTCAGGTAATCCTTCCAGAGCTGGTTGTACAGGCCGGTCTCTCCATCCCATTTCAGGCTGAGATTTGCATTTTGCAGTCTATCCCCTACCCTGTCGAAGGCATCGGAAGAACCATAGGGATAAGGTGTCCCCAGGGAGTCATCAATCATCCCGCGATAAAATAGCAACCGAAGGCTGCAAGGCAACGATGTAGTTCGAATTATTGAACCGGATAACTGTTTTGCCTGGGGGCAGCGGATGGACGGGCCACCGGAAAGCCTTTGATAATGTAACATTGGAAGCGTGCTAGCCTGGGCTGTGAATTCTTCCGGGCTCTCCCCTATTTTAAAATCCTGAAAGTCATTTGAGAAAAACTTCCAGGAATAGGTGGTGACCTCATCAACTTCTTCGCGTGAGTATTGGTAATACTGCCCATAACTTGTTATCAGGCGAATCTCGTTTATGGTTGCATCTATCGCCTCCAGTTCATCCATGGTATCCACCGATGGGCGAAGGAGTTTTGGATCCTCGTATATATCCCTGAATCCTTCGGAAAACAGAAGGTCATTCTGTTCATGGACCCATCGCAGGTAAACTCCTTCCACTTTTGCGCCGATCGTGACCAGCGGTCTTCCGATAGTTTTGGAATCCAGATTGATGGCCTTCCCTGAAACTACCAGGTCTTTTCTTTTCCGGATGAGAACCGATCCCTGGCTGGTTATGGTAAATGCGAGGTTGAACATGTTTCTGATGGCGAGTATGAAATCGGAGATCGAAATATCCGGCAGAAAGTCTTTCAGATCCCACGTTTCAAATTCCCGGGTTATCGTGGAAACTTTTACGATCTGCTCATGCGGGGCCCATTCCCCGGTCCGGTTGTCGTAAATAATCCGGATATGGGTGGTTACCGTGGTGGTGAACTGTGATGAATCGTGGTTGTTGTATATGACCAGCTGTTTTAAATCCGGATCGGTTGAGAGTATGTTTTCATCTACCGGAAAGCCGAAGTGATTGAAAACCCGGTTCACCACATAAGCCAGATAGGGATACGGTGAAATCGCCATGACGGAATTCACCTGGTTGTACCACTCCCCTGCTTCATAAGAGTTCAGGCGGCATTTATTTGCTGCCCAGGCAGCTTCATACTGCGTACCGTTCATAAAATCAGGGTTGTATATCGGAAACAGTGCGAAATCATCTTGCGGATAGGTGTATTCGGGTTTGAATTCCCATGTTCTTAATCCCCCGAAATCTACGTCAGTTAGTTTTTTGCCGGATATTTTCCCGGCGAAATCACCGGTGGCTACCTGAAGGAAAACGCTATACGCCTGATCAGTTGCTTTTTGAACGGTGGCCGTGCCGGCTCCGATGAATTTCCCGTTATTGAACAGCTGAAAAGGAAGATTCAGCCCGCCCTGGGCGAACGACTGGATCCTGCCCGGGTGGCCGAGAATCCGATTGTTACGGGGGGTTGCGGGTAAATCAAACGGGAAAGAGAATCCGCCCGGGACAATGTCCTTTTCAAAAACCGGGGATTCTTCCTCCATTGAGATGGTTGAATCCGGGGAGAGATCGACCGGTTCAGTACCCATAAAGAGTTGGAACATGGCTGATTAGCTTAAATTATTGACTGATTTGACTGAAGCTACGGCTAACCCGTTTACCGTTTTCACTGATGCGACAGCTAACCCTTTACATGTTTTGATGCCCGGATCCGGCGTATAGGTACAATAAAGGGAAACAGAGAGTGACTGGTTGAATATGGTCGGGCTGGTTGGCCACGAATTATAGGTCTGCCCGAGAACTGTTTTGGACGTTCCGGATGCGGCAGTATCGTAATAGTATCTTATTGTTTCTCCGGCGGAAGGCAATTGCGAAAATCGACAGGCATAATAGGTGGAACTACCTGATAGTGACGGACCATCAGTGAAGTTTAGCACGTTCCATTGGGGAGTATCATAATTGGTAATGGTCCCTGTTTGGGTTTGCGGAGATAAAGGTGCTGCGATGGTTGAACCATAAAGACCTCCCTGCCAGGGTATTGGGGTTAAATTCGTAAGAGTTTTCTTAGAATACCACGATATGCTGACAGCTACCCCGCTATTTACGGTCGAACCCGATTTAAGCTGAAGCATATCCGATGTAGAAGCCGTATTACTGGCTCCAACTGATGTATAGCCAAAAGTCAATCCGGCGGCATGAATTACCGGATAGACTGCATCATCGAGGAAGGATTGAGGGATGGTTACGGTTAACAGGCTATTTGGAACATCAATATTCAGGTCTCCCCAGCACCAATCCCCTTTGGAATCTTCGATCCTGGGGCGATAAATGTGGAAGGCTTTACCGGTTCTATATACTTTGCCGTCCTTGAAATTTATGGGGCAATCTTTATAATAGGCAGCATAAGAATTGATTACATTTTCAGGCCTGGTATGCCCCAGTGAAATTTCCTTTTCTGACAACGCGGGTTGATACAGAAAATCCAGTCCTTTGGTTTGAAGGGAAAACTGGACCTGGTTGCCGGATGGTTTTTCATTGAGTTTGATCTCGAATTCATATCCCCCTTCCGGAAGATCCTCGCTGAGCGGAAGTTCATAGAAATGGATTTCCTTTTTCGGTTTCTCGACCAGCAGACCCTTGCGCGCCTTTTGGATCAACTCGTCTTCTTTCTTGATTTCCTCGATGGTCTTGCCTTTGATGTCCGCGGGCGGTTTTTCCAGACCGTATTTCCAGC
>JAPLDV010000847.1 GCA_026391235.1 Bacteroidia bacterium
CATTACCGGTAGGGTTTTTACCATTTCATCGGTTAGCGGGATTATTGCACTGCCCCTGATGGGATTCTGGATCATCCCACAGTTCGGGCTTACCGTTCCTTCGATTGTAATAGGGATTTTGATTGGGATCGTTCCTTTTGTTCAATTAGTCAGGCAGAAAATATATTTCGGGTGGATATTTTTGCCAACCGTAGTCCTCAGCCTTTCGTTCACCCCTGCCGTGGAAAATGCACCCGGTGTGAAGGTACAATACTTCTCCGAAGGTTTGCTTGGACAGGTTATTGTCGCAGATGTAGCAATGAACGAAGCCGTCACTGAAGGGAAAAACCTGAACGGGCGGATGCTTTTTGTGAACCGCATGGGGCAATCCCAGTTGGATTTAACAACCGGCACTACGCAATGGAATTATTTGATATTTACTTCAGCCATTTCAAGTATTTTGCCTGAAAAATCAAAGGCATTGATACTTGGCCTTGGTGGAGGGACAATGGCCAACCTTTTAAGTACAGGATTAGCTTTCAATGTGGACGCCGTGGAACTGGACCGCCGGATTGCAGCTATTTCGCGCCGTTATTTCAATTTGGACAAAAAGGTTAATGTGATTGTTGACGATGCCCGGCATTACCTTGAAACCACGGATAAAAAGTATGACCTGATTTTTTTTGACATTTTCAGGGGAGAAGTGCAGCCAGCACATGTATTTAGTGTGGAAGCATTTAAAAGGGCCGGATCATTGCTGACTAAAAACGGGCTGATCATTGTTAACTTCAATGGCTACTTAACCGGCAAAATTGGCAGGCCCGGCCGGTCGGTATATGCCACATTGCAGGCAGCAGGGTTTGAGACAAAAATTTTACCCACTCCTGGCAATGAGAATACACGGAATTCACTGTTTGTCGCATCGGCTAATCCCATGTCATTTCACGACTTGCGCACCCCTTTGGCGTACCTTGGCAAGGAGGTCAGCCTCGATTCTCTTTTTCTCGATCCCGACACCCTTAATCTTACCGATGCAATAGTCCTTATTGATGATAAACCTGTCCTTGAACGGCTGAACATTTTAGCCTCAGAAACCTGGCGTAATGACTACAATAAAAGCTTTACAAAAATATTTTTAAAAAGCAGGATACCATTGTTCAGATAAAATCCGCTGGTTGTCATTCTTTCGCATCACGCCTCACACTTCACGTTAACATTTGCGCTATCCCATGTGCAAATTTTCTACCGCACAATCATCAGCACCGGGTTGCCACATTAACCGGTTTTCTCATTGGCACATTGTCCAATTGGCACATTGGCACATTCTCCAATTAGCATATTAGCATATTACCTGATTAGCATATTAGATTATGATCCTCCTCAGTTCCTTCGAATAAGCCTTCCTGAGTTCTTCAAGCTGCCGGCGATCCTCGAGCAAGCGAGTAATCAGGTGGTCATCTTCGGTGCCCTGAAGGGCGCGTATCTGATCGTCGATCACGCTGATCATCTGCTTAACTTTTTTACTGCGGAATGATGCGAGGACCTCAGGAGCAAGTATCTTAATAATCTGATCTTCAGATCGCACATAGGCTCCGCCTTTCTCATGTATCTTACTGATCTGGTGACCGGGAGTGAGCAGGTCGACCGCCAGGTGGCTGATTTCGGGATCCTGGCTATTGGTTAGCATGGTTTGGATATTCAAACCGGGCGTACCCCATTTATCCTGGAATTCATGGAATATTTTCGCGTACAGTGGATTTTCCGGAACCAGGTGATCAGTTTCCATCTCCTGCAAAAAGAAATCCATCACACTTATCGTGATCGCTTCACCCCGATGTTCGCCCGGTAATTCGATCACAATTTTATTCGGATAATTCAACATAAGGCGGATGATTTCGCGTTCCTCCGTTTCAAAATGGAAGGCATCCGTTACAGCAGCAAGGGTTGCATTTGAGTGCTGATTCGTCTGAGGGGATGCCTGGTACCGGGGCTCGGGAACATATTCTCCCCTGCCGGTCCGGTTGGCTTCCCACTGTTTACGTTTAATTCTTGCGGCTTCGGTAAAGAGGGTCTGCTCATCCACACCGAGCATGCTGCTGCACTCCTGAAGATAAACCGTTCGTTCGATACGGTCGGGAATTATAGCCACCGACTTTACAACTTCCTGTATCATCTGCGCCCGTTTAACCGGATCCTTGCCGGCATCTTCGAGCAGCAGTTTTGTTTTAAACCGGATAAAATCCGTTTCGTTGTTTTTCAGATAATCGAGCATGGCCAATGAGCTGTGCGACCGGGCAAAGGAATCGGGATCCTCGCCAACCGGCAATGACACCACCCGCACATGCATCCCCTCGGCAAGAACCATGTCGATCCCGCGTAATGAAGCCTTAATGCCGGCCGGATCGCCATCGTAGAGGATCGTAACGTTTAGTGTGAACCTTTTGATGAGGCGGATCTGATCTTCCGTAAGAGAAGTTCCAGAACTGGCCACAACATTCTCGATACCCGTCTGATGCATGGAAAGCACATCGGTGTATCCTTCAACCAGAATACATTTATCCTCCCTCACCATGGCATTCCGGGCAAAATAAATACCGTAAAGGGTAGCCGATTTATGGTAAATCTCGGATTCGGGAGAATTCAGATATTTTGCAGCCTGGGCATCGCTGCGCAGGATACGCCCGCCAAAGCCGATCACCCTGCCTGAAAGGCTGTGAATAGGAAAAATCACCCTGCCTGAAAACCGGTCAAAAAACCAATCGTTTTTTTCGATTCCCAAGCCGGTTTTAATAATAAATTCCTGCTTATACCCACTCTTAAGAGCCTCTTTCACAAAAGCATCCCGTTGTTCAGGCGAATAGCCCAGCTGGAACTTATCGATGATATCGCGCCGGAATCCGCGCTCCTTGAAGTAACTCATCCCAACGTTGCGTCCTTCATCTGAATCGTTCATTATCCGGGCAAAATACTTCCAGGCAAATTCGTTCAGGATCATCATCGACTCCCGCTCGTTTTTCTGAAGCAGCTCCTCGGCCGATTCTTCGGTTTCGGCTATCTCAATGTGATACTTTTTGGCCAGCCAGCGAAGTGCATCAGGGTATGACAAATGTTCATGCTCCATCAAAAAATTCACGGAATTGCCGCCCTTGCCGCACCCGAAACATTTAAAGATCCCTTTGGATGGAGATACTGTAAAAGAAGGAGTCTTCTCATTATGGAACGGGCAAAGCCCGAGGAAATTAACCCCTCTCCGTTTCAGACTGACGAAATCGCCGACCACATCGGTGATCTCGGCAACCTGGAGAAT
>JAPLDV010000788.1 GCA_026391235.1 Bacteroidia bacterium
GGTACCATTTTCCGAGTGCAGGATTGGGAACATTGGTTATCTCTTCACCCTCGAATGAAAATCCTTTCAAAACGACCCCGGCGATACTGTCCTGATCAGGCAAACTGGCCGGAATAAATTTGCGCTTATTCAGCTTATTAACTGTAACTATCAGTGTGGCCATAATTAACCTTCGGGCTCCTCACCGCTTTGAAGTTTTTTGGAGGAAGCAGTGTTACCATCAATTTTTTCCTTCAGGGAAGTCCTCAGCTTCATCATCTTATTGAGCAGATCGAACCAGAACGGTGCCCCGAGTGATATGGCAAAGGCAGTTATCAGAAAACCGAAAAAATGGTGGTACAGGAGCCGGAACAAATATCCCAGCTTGTCGCTGAACGTAAAGTTGATTTTGCCGTTTGCAATTTTCCGGTGACTGGCGGAAAGAGAGGCAGGATCTATCTGCGGCTGGTAGGTTTTTTGTTTAGTTTTCTTATCGGTGAACACTTTTAACTCATCCGGCAGCCAGCCTCCTATACCGAGGATGCTATTGGCATCGGCAATATCGGCATCGAGTTTTGATTTTACCGCTAATAGTGAATCCAACTTTTGGGTATAAGTTTTGAATTCGCTGCCGCTTTTCATTCCTGCGGTATCACTGACAACCAGATTATTCTGAACATAGGCTGTTGCCAGGCTCACCATCTGTTCCCTGGCAGCTTTGTCGACAGAGAGTTTTTTCACAATTACGATGGTATCGGCATAAAAAATCCAGGCAAGAAAAAAGCCCAGAACCAGCAAAACGATCTGGATTTTGCGCTTATACCATTCAGTGGCCTGCACCATGGTACGATCGAACCAGGCTTCAAGCTCTGACTTAAATTTCGCCGGATCCCCTGACGAATCTTCCCACAGACTTAGAATGTATCTGGCTGATTCGGAATCCAATAACTTTTGTTCCCGGTCTTCATCGGAAGAACTCCCGGCTTGTTTAACGATAGCCTCCAGTCTTTGGTCAATTTTTTCTTTGGTAACCGGACCATGTCCGAACAGGATACTCAGCAGAGCTTTAGAAAAGCTTCCCGGTTTAAAATTAGAAGGCAATCGAAAAATCCCGGAACTACCCAAATATTTAATTTCCGGACAATCATAGAAAGCATCAATCACCTTGTTTTTGGGATTCTTCATCAGCTTTAATGAATCCCAGAACCGATTCCACCAGTTGGCAGCTTTTTGGTCGTTCAGCATCCGGTCAACCGCTTCTTTCAGATTACGGGCACGCAGGCCCAGGTTTGTGGCAATGATTTCTGACAACACTGTTGCCAAAAGGCTATAGAGCAGGTAAATAAATATCAGACTTATAGCCACATCCAAAACAACCGAATTAAACATGATAGGAGTTTTTTTTAATAATCGACGTTTTGATTTATTTTCTGATCTTTTTTAACTCCAAATCAATGCTTTTGATATATTCCCTGTTGTAGGAAATCTGGTTGCTGATCTTAGTAATCTGAGTGTGATTTG
>JAPLDV010000272.1 GCA_026391235.1 Bacteroidia bacterium
CTCGATGTGGATGATTTGGGCAATAAGCTCAAAAGAGTCAATGAATTAGTGAAGATATGCAAAAAGAAGCTGCACACGGCAGAGAAGGAGGTTGAAAAGATCCTGAGCGAAATGGAGCCCTGATGAGTCTTAATTTTTGTTAAAGCGGTTGTATGAATTCAAATTGTTGTTTTCGATTACCGAGACTTTTCTATCTTTACCGGCTGAAAAAAACACTAACTGACTAATAAACTGATTAATAAATGGATTTATGATGAAAGGAATGAAATTGATCCGCGTTGCGCTATTTGGCATTTTCTGTTTCGGTTCGATTCAGATGATGCAGGCCCAGGATGTTAATGAAGCTGTGACCGCTTATAATACCGCATTGCAGGTAATGACAACTGATCCTGCAGCTGCAGTAAAATCGCTGGAATCCTGTATTGAGATTTGTAAGAAAATCGGGGCTCCTGCTGATTCAGTTAAAACCGCAGCACGCGCAAAATTCGCAGAAACCTATTACAATTTGGCAATAAACCAGGCTAAGGAAAAAAATCTAGACGGAGCCATTGTCAATTTCAAAGAAGCCTTAAAGTTTGCCGGCGAAACGAATAATACCGAGGTAATAAAAAGGACCACACCGGCGTTGGTCAGGATTTATGCCATGCAGGCAAACTCCTACTTGACACAGAAAGACGCCGTTAAAGCTCAGGAAACCTTAAATCTGGCATTACAGGTGGATACATTGAATGTAACCGTTTGGCTGGTACAAATGAAAATTTTTCAGGATGCCGACAATGCTGCCGGAGTTGAATCAGCCATCCAGAAATGCATGACCATCAGCAAAAACCCTAACGAAACCAGGCAAGCACAACAGTCGGGAGTTAAGTATTTCCTGACAAAGGGTTCAAAGGCAGTTATCGCAAATAAATTCGATGAGGGTGCAACCAACCTCGAAAAAGCATTGTCATATGATGAGACCAATAAAGATGTTCTGGCCTATCTGGCAAAAGCATATAATGGACTTTCGCAATGGGACAAAGCCATAGAAGCTGCCAATAAAGGCATTGCCATTGAAGAAGACGTTCCCGAGAAAGAAGCTAAATTCTGGTTTGAAGTTGGTTTGGCATACAAAGGTAAAGGTGATAAAACCAATGCCTGTGCATCTTTCAAGAAAGCCATGGTTGGCCAGTATTTGGAAAATGCCAAATATGAAATCGATGTTGATCTTAAATGCGGTAAATAATCAGGCGCACTTTTAAAATATAAGCATCCGGGATCAAAAGTCCCGGATGTTTGTTTGTACATTACTCTTCTTAAAGAAATCAACTTCGGAATAGTGAAAAAACTGATATCCATTGTTATAGCCTTTCTGTTAGGTGCAACAGGTCTCGATGCCCAGATAGTAAAAATCGCCTGTGTAGGCAATTCTATCACATATGGTTCAGGTATTGGTAATCGGGACAAGATGTCGTATCCTGCACAATTGCAAGCCTGGCTCGGCTCAAAATATCAGGTAAGGAATTTTGGTGTGTCAGGCTCCACCATGCTGCGGAAGGGTGACAAGCCCTATTGGGATGAGCCTGAATACAAAGAAGTCATGAGTTTCAAGCCGGATATTGTCATTATTAAGCTTGGTACCAATGATTCAAAACCTCAGAACTGGCAATATTCCGGAGAATTTGAGAAAGATTATACAGATATGGCTCTGGCGTTCAAAGCCATTGATTCAAAACCGCGGGTTTTGCTTGCGCTGCCAGTTCCGGTATTTGTGGCAGAAAAATGGGGTATCCGTGATTCTATTGTGAGGGACCAAATCATTCCAATAATCAAGAACATTTCAAGAGCCACCCGATGCCAATACATTGATCTTTATACTCCTTTGCTGCCATATAAATATGCTTTTCCTGATGATGTCCACCCCAACTCAATCGGAGCCTCGGTAATCGTTGAGCAGATTTACAGGTCCTTATTTTATCGCGACAAGATGCACAGCTCCGGTTACCTCAATACCGCAGTCCTGCCTGCCCCAGGGGCCGAATGCCGTGGAGCGATGGCAGGGTGGGGCGACGGCAACGACTGGTATTCGCAGTTCGAAGCAATCAACAAGATAGGCCAGGACCGTAAAGTCGATCTGGTACTGCTCGGCAACTCGATCACCCAGGGCTGGGGCGGTGAAGGCCGCTCAGTCTGGTCAGCGGTCCCCGGATTGTGGGATTCACTTTTCAAGCCGCTGAATGCCGCAAACTTCGGCATTTCAGGCGACAGGACCCAGCATATTTTATGGCGGATTCAGAATGGCAATTTTGATAAAGTCAAACCCCAGGTTATCGCGCTTGAAATAGGTGTTAATAATTTCGCCGATAACAGCGAAAAGGAGATTGCCGGTGGAATCCAAGCCATCATTCGTGCCCTGCAAAAAAAGGTGCCTGCCGTTAAAATCATTTTGTTCGGCCCATTGCCGACGGGCAATGACAATAACGATCTCAACCGCATGAAATACAAGCTTATACATCAAATCATCGCTGGTTTGAACAACGGTAAAAACGTATTTTATGAAAATTTGGATAAACATTTCATCGATCCGGATGGCACGTTGGTTGCAGGACTCCTGGCACCGGATGGCATACATCTTACGGCGGCGGGGTACCGGGTATGGGCGAATATATTAGTGCCGGAGGCAAAGAAGCTTATGAAAAATTAAGTGTAGCGGCGATAGGTCCCCGCCTTCGCGGGGATGACAGAAAAGGGTCGCTTCCGCGGGGATGACAAGTGCTTCGGGTTTGGATTTTGGGTTTTGAGATTTGTTATTTACTCCATGTATATGAAAATCAGGTTATTTCTATTGAGCTGCCTCCTGCTGGTGACCTTGCTGGCAGAGGCTCAGGAAGTTAAAAGTCAGGTTGTAAAACCTGTTCAGTTTTATATTGGTATCCAGCCGGGTTTCAGGCCCGGACCGTTTATGGAAGAGGTGAATCAGTATCCATGGGATATCAACATTATCCCGATCACTTTTGAATTTGCAGTCAACCGTCACTTGGCTCTCAGGATCCATCCGATATGGGACATTGAGTTAAGGCCGTACCCTTACCATAGGGTTTCAGCTGCTATCGGAGTCGAAATAGCAGCACCCATTTATCTCTCCCTGAAAAACACCGAAGAAGGGCACCGTGGATTCTATCTCGCTCCAGTCATCACTCCGGGCTATAACAAGCTAAATGATTACAATCTGTTCAGAGTTTGCGGTGAACTCGGATTTTCACTCCTTTTCGCGTACAGATGGAGCTTCAGCATTGCCGCTCAATCCGGGGTTGAGTTTCAGAAATATCCTGATGATCAATTCATCCGGCGTGTGTCTTACACGATACCGGTGATTGCACTGGGTATCTGGCTATAGACTTACCCTGAGGCCTCCCATAAAATTGATACCCGCCTGGGGGAAATAACCATCCATTTTATTCCTCTGTCCCTCTGAGTAATAACTGTAAATCCAGGCATTAGTTTCGTACTGGTGATTCAATATATTATTGACCTGAAAAAACAGTACAATCTCGTTGATTTTTGGTGGCCTGATGGTCCAGCTCATGGATATATTATTGATCCAGTATGGGTCCAGCGACCGGGTAATATCAGAGGTGTTATTAATATATTGACGCCCGACATACCGGCTATCCAACATCAAACGCAAATCATTAACTATCAACCAGGTTAACCGGCCTCCGGAAATAATATCCGGCGAAAAGGCAAGATCTGTCATCCCAAGGTTCTGGATTCTTTGGGCTCCTGTATCCCAATCATCAATGTATTCGGTAAAATTTCGGATTTTGTTCCTGCTGAGAGTCAGGTTAAATTCGAACTGCAAAGATTTACCAGGATTGATGCGGATGGCTGATTCAACCCCGGATCGAAAGCTTGATGGGATGTTGACCATTATCGGCGCACCAACATTATTTATCTGGCCGGTGAGGATAAGCTGATCGGTATAATCCATCCAATAAAGCGTAAGGCTTGCATTCACAGGGTTAATATCCGCCTGATATCCGATCTCCAGGTCCCTCAGAATTTCCGGCCTGATCTCCTGGTTAGCAGGAGCATCTGTAAAATTGCTCCGCGTTGGTTCGCGATGGGCAATTGAATAGCTTACATATGATTTGTGATGATCCGAAATTTCGTAAGTCAGACCAACTTTTGGATTCAGAAAGTGATAGCGGTGGTTTTGAGAGATATTGCTTAAGTTGTCGTCGGTACCGGTTATCCTGTAATTGATCAGGCGATACTGCATATCTGCATATAATCCGGCTTTACCCAGAAACTGGTAATTAATCTTGAAAAATTGATTTGCCTCGTTTTTAATACCCCGGCTGAGATAATATTCATGATCCGTACCAGCATCGGAAGCATATTTCGCCCATATCACCCGGCCATAGTGGTCGCCGGTATATTGGTTAATGCCGCCACCAGCGGTCAGGGATAATGTTTTTGCACGGTAACTCACACAATAAACAGTGCCGTAGAAATGATTATTGAGCCATTTCCGGCGAACCAGGTCGCTTTCGGTAACCGTATCGCCACCAAGAATTGCAGGATTGATCAGGTAATCCGCCAAAGTTTCTCCCTCACGATATTGCTCATAATAACCTAAGCCCCCGGTATAATGAAGGGCCAGCGAAAAATCCAGCTTCCGGCTAAGCTGGCCAGACCAGTGGATCTGCGCATTATCTTGCTGATAATCATCCACTTCGTCTTTATAGGTATACGGATTAAAAGTTCTGTTGGTTTGAAGTTTTTCCGAAGGAACACCTCCCCAGGCCTGATAGGTACGTTCATGACCGGTAAAGAAGGTTGCCTTAATGATGTTTTTTTTCGAGAAATATCCACCGGAAACATAAGCAGAACCCAGATCGGTAAAGGCACGATCGATAAAACCATCCGAATGAATTTTTGACAGACGCACATCCATGCTGAAATGATCGTGGATTAATCCGGTTCCGCCAGTCAGGTTGGTTTTCCAGGTGTTGAAAGATCCGGCCGTGGAATTAAACTCCATATTGGGGTGCGGATTCAGCGCGTTAGTTTGCAAATTGATGTTAGCACCGAAAGCAGCAGCTCCCTGGGTGGAAGAGCCAACACCTCTTTGTATCTGAATGTTATCGATGGATGAAACAATATCCGGGATATCCACCCAATAAACTTCATGGGATTCGCTGTCATTGAATGGCACACCATTGATTGTCACGTTAATACGCGAAGGATCGGTTCCCCTGATCCTGAGAGCTGAATATCCAACACCGGCACCGGCATCCGAAGTTGCCACCACTGATGGTGTATTGAGAAGCAAATAAGGGATGTCGCGGGTCTGGTTATCGGTTCGAATATCCTCACAGCTTAGATCGGTAAAGGTGACGGGGTCCTTCTGTCCGGCCCGGATTCCGCGGATAATCACCTCATCGCCCATAACCTCTGATGGCACCAGTTTGATGCGGATTTTTGCCGGGGCGGCCAGATCAAGCCGGTATTCCAGCTTATGATAGCCCACAAATGAGAAAAATAGCGTGTATTTTCCAGGTGGCAGGTTTTTAAGCAGGAAAGTCCCGTCATGCTTAGTCATCTCACCCAGAAAGGTTTGATCAACCACCACATTTGCCCCAGCGAGGGGCTGATCCTGTTCGTCAGTAACTGTCCCGGTAATCGTTAGCTGCGCAAAAGCTGCCAGAACAACGAAGCAGGATGCTGACATAAGCGCAATCCTTTTAATCATCGTTTTTAACAATTATAGCCAGGCCATGTGTCCTCGTGGCCACTCTCCCTTCGCCGGCATTATCCGGATCAGGTGCTAAGGGTATGATCTCAGCCCGTAATTTTAAGGCACCCCTAGAGGACATGCAAATATAAATAAAACATGATGTAGAGAGAGATAATTATCTGTCTCTTATGTAACCGGTCTTTAAGAACCCACCCCAACCCCTCCCTGAAAAAGGGAGGGGCTCCTCTCTGAGGGAAATCCGGAGCTCATTCCCCCTCCCTTTTTCAGGGAGGGGGCCAGGGGGTGGGTACCTTTAAACGCTTCTGCACGAAGGATTCCTTAGGCATGGCACCTTTAGCCATTGCGGGTTGTCCTTCCATCGGAATGAACAATATCGATGGAATGCTTTGTATGGCAAACATACTCGCCAATTCCCTCTCCGCTTCGGTATCCACTTTAAATATATTTACTTTACCGTTATACTCAACCGCCAGATCTTCAAGAACCGGGGCAACCATCTTGCAGGGTCCGCACCAGTCTGCATAAAAATCAACCACTACAGGAAGATATCCCTCGAATTTCCACTCCTTGTTTTTTTCGAAGTCGAAAACTTTCTGTTTAAATGTTTCCAATGTGAGATGCTCCAGTGCCATTTTTTCCCCTTTTCTTAATGATTAGACAATTGCTCTTGCTTTTTGTTTAACGCTGATCGCTTGATCGGCTGCAAATTTAATTATTTACATGAGTGTATATATCAATGTCTGTGCCTTTCTTTTCGGCACCTAAAAAATGGTAATTTTGTCAGCCATAAACAACGATATGACATTTTCTCCAACAAAAGATCTTAAGCATCCGGTATTTAAAATTGTTTCCGAACTAGCCTCGTCCGAAGGTATAGATGCTTATGTAATCGGAGGGTATGTTCGAGATTTGATTCTGCATCGGCCATCCAAAGATATTGACATCATGGTGGTTGGAAACGGTATTGGTCTTGCCGGGAAGGTGGCTGAAAAATTAGGAACAACAAAGGTTCAGGTTTTCAAGAATTTCGGTACAGCCATGATCCGGTCCAAAGAGGTGGATATTGAATTTGTCGGAGCCCGTCGTGAATCCTACACCCCCGAATCCAGGAAGCCTGATGTTGAGACCGGTACCCTCGAAGATGATCAGAAACGCAGGGACTTCACGATAAATACCCTGGCTATCAGCCTGAATAAGTCGAACTATGGGGAGATGATCGATCCGTTTGAGGGAATGAAGGATATGGAGAACGGAATCATCCGGACCCCGCTGGATCCTGATATCACCTTTTCCGATGATCCTCTGAGAATGATGCGGGCGGTAAGGTTCGCCACCCAGTTGAAATTTCATATTGCGG
>JAPLDV010000246.1 GCA_026391235.1 Bacteroidia bacterium
AGAAACAATACAAATCGGGATTTTTTCATGGGTTTTAATTTGTAGGGGAAGACCCGCGGGTCCTCCCGCACGGATTTTTCCGTACGGGTCCTCCCGCCAGCACCCTCCCGGTTTCAACAGCCAAATTAATTCAATCGGGGAAGGATTTAACCCGGCAAGGATTTCCCGGACGTGGTTTTAACATGTTTTAACAATATGCATGTCATCTGCCCCAGCCCGTAAAAACAGAAGACTAAAATGTAGTTGGAGGTGAAATTCCCAACTGTTTACAAATATTTTTACACAAACGGTTGTCTATTTCTTTATGCCGGGGCATTGCAGCATGAATTTCGCTATCGATATTTACCCAAATGGAATGATTTCTGCCTTCTCGCAGCAGTTTACACGAATTCTGATTTAAATGTCTTTCGAAATCAATTCGTTTCATATTGCAAATGTCACATTTCTTTTAATGGCTTTTCGTTTGGCATATTCTTGTTTCGATTGTTCTTTCTGAACTTGTAAAAGTAATTTTAATGCATCTTTTAAGTTGCTTTCCAATTCTTCAATTGTTTTACCTTGGGATAGTGCTGCGGGATATTCGACTATCTGACCAACAAAATAGCCATTTTCGCCGTTTTCAACCATCATAGTTAATTCCATCTTTTTCATGGGACTGCCTTTTTTATAACAACGCAAAGATATGTTCTTTTTGGCAACACTCAATTCGGTTGTCAGGCCTTGAAAGATGTCCGGCGGTGTCGCAAAATGATACATATCAGATTAGACAATTAATCGTAACATTATAAATAACAATGAATTAATATTACTGGCCCAATCATTGTTTAACCCTCGAAAAGCAATTATTAATGGATCGTCCCGTATCAAAAGCACACAAAAGAAAGGTCCTGTTCAGAAAATTAGCGGTGGTTTTGCTGATAATCCTGGTGCCGCTCGTCATCATCCTGCTTTTGAAAGGTGCTCTAACTCCGGTGGTCACCCTGTTGCGGGTTACTACTGCGCAGGTTGACCAGGGAAATCTCCAGATCACCGTTCAGGGTTCCGGAGTTGTAATTCCCAACTATGAAGAGGTGATCACGGCCCCGTTCCGCAGCAAGGTTTTGAAAATCACCAAAACGCCCGGAGTCAGTGTCAATACCGGAGATACCCTGTTGGTACTGGACAATGAGATGGCTGTGAACGATCTGAATAAACTGCAGAATGAACTGGAATTAAAAGGGATACAAAAAGAAAAATTAAAAATTCAGCTTAAGGAGATGGAGGAGAATTTCGTAATCAGCCGCCAGATCAGGGAAATACGTATCGAAAACCTCAAATCGGCATACGAAGCTGAAGCATTTCTTAACAAGCGCGGTGGCAGTACCAAGGATGTTATGAAAAAAGCGAAAACGGAGTGGGATATTGCCATATTGGAGTTTAAGCAGGCTGTCAACAATAACGATAACCAGCTGAAAGCCGGTGAAGCCGGTGTGCGTGAGCTGGAGACCGGAATCCGGATACAAAAAAATGCCATCATCGAAGCTAAGAACCTGGTGGGACAGGCCTATGTAAAGGCACCCTTTTCGGGGAGCCTGAGCTCGATTATCAACCAGCCCGGAGCCATGATCTCCGAAGGACAGGAGATCGCCCGTGTGGCCGATTTTTCAAAATACCGGATGAAAGGGAACGTGAGTAACTCCTGGGCCGGAAAGGTGATGGCCGGGCAGTTGGTCCTGATACGCGACAAGGAGAAGATGCTCCGGGGCACGCTGGAGAATATCATGCCGTCGGTGAGCGAAGGAATGATAGAATGCATGATCCGGCTCGACGAAGGCGATGTATCCAACCTGCGGCCAAACCAGCAACTCGAAATCCGGGTAGTGGTATCATTCAAAGACGATGTTCTCAGGCTGCCTAACGGAACCTATTATAAGGACCAGGGAAGTAAATATATGTATGTGATCCGGGGCAATAAGGCCTATCGGACAAAAGTCATGCTGGGTGATGCGAGTTTCGATTACGTCGAGGTGATCTCCGGACTGGAGAAAGGCGACCAGGTTATTCTCACTGATCTGGCGGAGAAGTATGACAGGGAGGAGGTCAGGGTGAAATGAGAAGCCTTAAGAAGGATTCGTACGGGCCGGCCTCAGCTCCGGCCCATAACCGTAATCTCCGGCGATCCACCTCACCCCCGGCCCCTCTCCCGCGCTCGTTCCGCTGGCGCTCCACTCACGGGAGAGGGGAGCGCTCCTGCAAAACTCTCTTTATTCTCTTCCAAAGCCCTTTTCTGTCATCCCCGCGAAAGCGGTGTCCTCGCATACCCACCAAACCCTTTT
>JAPLDV010000513.1 GCA_026391235.1 Bacteroidia bacterium
CGCATAATCCGCGAGTTCCCTCCATTGTTTAAAATATTCAGGATCAACTGATTCCAGGTTAAAACCTGATCCGAAGGTGATGATTCCCATCTCAAACCCAACTGCAGCACATTGATCGATAGCGGCTTTCACCCTCACGGAATCGGAATTGCGGATATGCATCATCAGTGGGTTTTCGGTAACCCACGGGGCAATTACCCGGTACATTTTCCGCTGCGCCAAAAGCCGCCGCTCCTCATTGTTTCCGTCGGGAACCAGCTCCCAGGCGCGGAAAGATTCGAACGATCTGCCTGGCTCAATCATCAGATCCGGACCGATCTCGGGTCTAACCTCCAACAAGCAGGGAGTCATCAGACTATAGTTGACTTGTGTGGAAAAATCCGGATCGGTCATCCAGAAAACCGAGTGAAGGGTGGTATTCATTGTCTCCATGCCGCTGAATTCATATTCCGTTTCAACAAAGAGATCCGGCTTTTTGAGAGGAACCCCGCGTTCCTCAACCGGTGATTCTTTTTCAACCACTGCCAGGATTTCCGATTTGAATGTTTTCAGATTGATCACCCGTGAAGATCTGTTATCCAAACTGATCCACTTGCTCATCAACGGAATGCCGTCGTAGATTTCGTAATGCACCGTAACCCGGATATCTCCTGCAGAATCTCCCTCCGGCATCTTGTAATTCATCAGGAGATGCTGACCTTTCGGGGGCCATTTCACATCGGGGGCGGCATGGCGGACCCGTTTCCATGATAGTCGCTCACTAATTGGTTCTACCTGATAATCAACAAACACCATCGATCCGGTTATAGGTTTCAATTCTGATATCCATTCCTCAGTCAGATAGGCATAGTCGGGCTGGCCGGTGAGGCCGCCGATGATATATTTTTTTCCGTTCAGGTCGATTTCCGCCTCGGGCTTTACTCCCCTGAGCATCGACTGCCCGGTTTCGAGGTTATCAAAGCCGATGGTGGCAGCATTGGGCTTCAGTAGAAATGTACGGCTAACCAGACCGTTGGCCAGGATTATCCGGTGATCGCCCTGCTTTTCCAGTTTCGAGTGGAACGAAGAATTATCGATGAGCCAGTCGGCTCTCTGATTTCCGGGTTCTGCGCTGCATGCAAGAAGGCAAAGCCCCAAAAATGCCGAAATAGTAATTGATTGTGCATTCATGGTATAAATATGGCGAAAAAATAATTGCCTCGATTTTTTCCATTACATGCAGGGTACTGCATCTATATCTATAAATAACAAGCAAATGAAAACTTTCTTTAGGAATAAGCTCCTGATTTCCCCCGGAGATAAGCCCCTCCCTTTTTCAGGGAGGGGTTGGGGTGGGTACTTAATGACACCTACCAGATCCAGGGCACAAACCTCTTGGTGCGCTTCATGTATTCGCGGTATTCCTCTCCGAACCAGGTCAGGTTCTCGAGCTCCTCCACCCGTACGGTAAGGTAGAGTAAAAAGGTTGCGGCGGCGGCGTAGAACATAATCACGCCCGTCGGATTTTTATAAGCAATTCCCCAGGTGAGATAGAGCAGTGAGGCATACATCGGGTGACGGATGTATCGGTAAACCCCTGTGGTAATCAGATTGGTGGTGTGTTCAAAACCGAAAAGCGTGGGATCTTTCCGCTCGCGGTTGATCCGGCCGGCAACCTTAAACCGGTATAAACCATCAACAACCGGATAAATTGAAACGAGCAGAAGTATCCAGGAAATAACCTGATGCACCGAAAGCGGATCTTTAAACCAGAAACGGATATTGCTGATCAGGAGCCAGAGCATCATCTCCCATGCGAAAAACCGGAAGAAACCGTGATTTCTGATACTGCTCAATGAGCGCCGCGACAGGTAGATAACAGGTAAACTGCCGATAAGGAATGCGATGATATTCAAAGTTGCCGGATTCATAGATGTAATTAATTTTGTTGTACTTAGTGAGATTATTTTTTCAAGTCAAACCTTTGTTAATCAAAGTATGAATTTCCGAAATTTTTCATTGGTAATAGCCCTTTCGCTGGTCTATTTTCTTCCGGCCTGCGCTCAGGCGGATATTTCGAGGCAATGGCCCCAATTCCGCGGTTACATGGGCAAGGCGTTTGCATGGCCACACCGGCGATTTGTGACGGTATGATTATTTTCAGAACACAGCATTCCATGATTGCCATCGGTAAGAATTAATACAAAATTGAATAAACAATATTGTGCTCAACCCTGAAAAATTATGCAATTACTGACAAAAACCGGGTTCATTACCTTAATGGTCTGCCTGATTGCCTCCTGCAGCTATCTGCCTGACGAGTATGCACTTCCAAGTACCGTTACGATTTATGAGTATCGGGATTATATTGAGATCAATCCCACCAGCAATCAATATTCTAAAACAGGACTCGTTTTTTACCCGGGCGGACTGGTTGATCCTCATGCTTATATCGCGCCGCTGTCGGAATTTGCCATTGCCGGCAAGGCTCACAAGGTGGTAATCGTTAAAATGCCTGGCAACCTGGCAGTTTTGGACAGAAAACAGGGAGCATGGATTTACGATGATTTCCCCGATGTTCAGCAGTGGGTGATCGGTGGGCATTCTCTTGGTGGCGCGATGGCCTGTTCGGCGGTGGATAAATATCCTGACTATTTCAAGGGTTTGGTTCTGATGGCGGCCTATCCCAAAGGCTCGGTTAACCTGAGCCAATGGGCAAGTCCGGTGCTGTCGCTACGAGGGCAGTACGACGGGCTGGTCGACAGCCTGACGATCGCATCGGGAGTTGGGCTTCTGCCTGCTGCCAGATGGATCAGTAAAATTGAAGACTACCCAAAAGGCGAAGAACCGAAAACAGTATATTTTACTATCCCGGGAGGCAACCATAGTCAGTTTGGGAATTACGGACATCAGAAGGGCGATGGTGCAGCCACGATCACCCGGGAAGCTCAGGCAGAGTTGGTTTCATCAGTAATTCTTAAATTTTTCATCGAAAACGGCCTGGAATATGACAAATAAACA
>JAPLDV010000206.1 GCA_026391235.1 Bacteroidia bacterium
TTCTCCTTTTCTAACGGCAACGGAATCGAAGCTCCGGAAGCTGCCGGTGCCGATCCGGTGGTTCTGCAGCTGTCAAGGGATGATGTTAATCCAATGGACCAGATCCTGTGGGCCGAAGATTCAAAGTCATCAAAAATCCCCGGACTGGCATTCAGAATGCCGGAAAAGACCCGTGTGGAGATTAACAGAGCCGGAGATCTTATTTTCAACCGCGAATTTCTTGTGGCACAGAATGGAAGAATCGATTTTGTTCCTGCTTCCCTCCTGACCGATGAATCCACATCAATAGAATTTTATCCGGCATATGGATCGATTAAAAACATATTCCGCAGGTAATCATTTTTTATACTTTTAGCGATTAAAATAATACTACTTTTTTCATGGAAAAATTACGACAAACATTACGGGATTCTAAAACAGCCCGGTGGACGGCGTTGGCTATCGTAGCTTTTACGATGTTTTGCGGCTATTTCCTTACAGACTCCATGGCACCATTGAAAGGGATGCTTGAGGAGAAGCTGTCCTGGAGCAGTTCGGAATACGGATTCTTTACCAGTGCTTACGGATGGTTTAACGTATTTCTGTTTTTTCTCATAATCGGAGGGATCATAGCCGATAAAATGGGCGTGCGATTTTCGGGATTAATGGCAGCTTCGATCATGGTGGCTGGTACCGCCCTCAAGTACTGGGCAGTATCCACTCATGCCCTCGACGGGCAGGTCTGGCATATTCTCTGGTTCGACATGAAAGCACAGGTGTTCCTGGCAGCATTGGGATTTGCCATTTTCGGCGTGGGCGTGGAAGTCGCGGGGATTACTGTTTCAAAAATCATTGTCAAATGGTTCAAGGGCAAAGAAATGGCCCTTGCCATGGGTTTGGAGATGGCAATGGCCCGATTGGGCACCGGCCTTGCCATCGGGACTTCGCTCCCCATCGCCAGGGCCTTTAATCAGGTTTCTGCACCTATTCTTCTGGCCCTGGTCCTGCTCTGTATCGGTCTGATTTCCTTCTTCATCTATACATACATTTATAAGAAACTGGATGCCGAAGATGCCGCCTTTTACAAGGCCAACGCGGTTGTCGACCACGAAGAATCATTCAAAATGTCGGACATCTGGAAAATCTTCAACAACAAGGGCTGGTGGTATATTGCCATCCTTTGCGTACTGTTCTATTCAGCCGTATTCCCGTTCCTTAAATATGCACAGGACCTGATGGTTAACAAGTTTGGGGTTGCCGAAAAACTCGCCGGAGCCATTCCCATGCTGCTGCCCTTCGGCACGATAATATTGACCCCATTTTTTGGTAACCTGTATGACCGTAAAGGCAAGGGAGCTTCAATAATGCTTATTGGTGCTGCTATCCTGATTTTTGTTCATGCGATGTTTTCAATCCCTTTCCTGCACCAGGTTCCGGTTGCAATCTTTTTAATCCTGTTGCTCGGCATTGGTTTTTCACTGGTTCCTTCCGCCATGTGGCCCTCGGTTCCTAAAATTATCCCGGAGAAGCAGCTCGGTACTGCCTATTCCATGATTTTTTGGGTCCAGAACTGGGGATTGATGGGTGTTCCCGCCCTGATCGGATGGGTGCTCGATAAGTATTGCATAACCGGTCAGGTGATGAAAAATGGCATATCAGTCAATACTTATAACTATATGATTCCAATGCTCATCTTCATGACGCTGGGTATCCTGGCTATTGTATTCGCGCTTCTTTTGAAAGCCGAAGACAAGAAGAAGGGATACGGACTGGAGTTGCCGAATATTAAGAAATAGGTATGGGGTGTCGGGTGTCGGGTATCGGGTATCAGGTATGAGGATATGGAAGCCCTGCTTCCAACAACCGAAACCTGGTACCTGATACCCAATTGTTAAGAACGAGAATATTAAATATTGTGAAATGACAAACGAAATTTTAAATCTAAATCCTCAGGCAATCTGGAGGTACTTCTACGATCTTACCCAGATTCCGAGGCCATCCGGCAAGGAGGCAGCAGTGATTGCCTATATGAAGAAGTTTGGTGAGGATCTCGGTCTGGAAACTATTGTAGATGAGGTAGGTAATGTGATAATCCGTAAGCCGGCAACACCGGGCATGGAGAACCGCAAGGGCATC
>JAPLDV010000619.1 GCA_026391235.1 Bacteroidia bacterium
CATGTAGCTTCGGTTCAATAATCAGCAGTGTCCCGCCGGGCTGTATTATGGTTGTCAATTCTTCAATCAGCTTTTCGGGATCGTTAACTTCATGGATCATCCAGAAAGCCAGAATAAAATCCACCATTTCCGTTATGCCAATTTTATTTTCCTGGCACTGATGTATTTCGATCCTCTTCTCCAGGCTGGTTCCACCTGCCTTGCGGGCTACCATTGCAAGCATACCCTCTTGTAAATCAGCGGCGATAACCTTCCCGGAACTGCCAACGATTTTCGCAATCTCCAGGGTGAAAAATCCCGGCCCGCAACCCAAATCCAAAACTGTCATTCCTTCTTTTATGAATGGCTGCAATATTTTTCGCGGATTTTGCAACCATTGCCTCCACGAGTTGTCGAGGCTTCCGGCTAATGCCGGCGGACAGATTCTTTTATTATTATTCTCGCTCATCGCCGTGAATTTTTTGGACAATTAACCTGAAAAATTAATCACTTCCATCAGATAAACAATGGCTTGACAAAAATTTCATTTCCCGACGAAGGTCGGGGCCGACTTTCGTCGGGATGACAAGGCTCTGGGGGGGGACAAAAGAGAATGTGCTTCACCGGCACGACTGCCGCTATGTCTTGATCGTAAAGTAGCTTTTTAGCTCCTCTGGGTTCCTATTGCAATCCCAAACAGCAAGAACCTCGATACGTTCGTTGGAAAACCGATAAATTATCAGATAATTCCTGACAGGTTTCAACCGTACGTTTTTGTAGTCAGATGGTCGGCCGATCATGGGATATTTCGAAATCAACCGCAAATTTTCCACAATTAACCCGTTCAGTCGCCGACTGTATCCATAGGATTTATTGCGTGTATTCCAGTATTGGATGATCTCTAAACGATCAACATGGGCTCTGCGGGACCAGACTATTCTCCGAGCCATTGTTTAACCTCAGCATCAGATTCTTCACCAGACAAAAGATCCCCATTATCGATTTGCTTGATAGCCTCTTCCACAACAGATTTCTGCTCTTCTGAAAGGACATAAACCTTGGAATCCTCAGCATCTGAATTCATCAGCCGGTAAACTTCTTCCAATAGTTCAGGGTCCTTTGAACTACTAATTTTACCAATGATCTTCTTTTTCAACTCCGGAACGGTCATAATACACTTTTTAGCAATTATACGGAATCACACATTTCTTTGTTGTATATAGATGCATGAATTTGCCCCCGATGGAAATACCGGATCAAGTTTTTCGGCACGCGAACACTCATTTCCCATTTATGATGTCAATCGCTTTCTCCAAAACCTCGTCCTTCCCCAATCGGATACCTTCAATGGTCGGTTTTACCTCAATATCAGGAATGATCCCAACTCTTTGAGTTTCCCTTCCATCAGGATAATAAACGCCGATACCGCTGATCATAGTTTCTATACCACCAGGAAGGTAAAACTCCGATACATTACCATCGGCACCGGCAGTGGTGGAACCAATCACTGTTGCATCAGGAGCCACTTTGAATGCCATTGTTGTATATTCAGCCTGACTTTGAGTTAATTCATTTATCAGTATAACGACCTTGCCTTTATAATAATCTTTATTCTCCTCGCCGACATTTACAAAATAGGGAGTCCTGGTAAATAGCCCAGGATTGGTAATGCTACCAAATGAGAATTTCACGAATGGCGTGCCTGTTGGCATTAAATACTTGCCCAGTGTGAAAACAACAAATTCAGAAGGGTAACATCTCAGGTCAATAATCAGTCCCTTTGTTTGTTGAACTTCGTTCATAATTTTCGGTAGATATTGATTTTTTATGGAACCAAGATAGAGGTAGCTAATATCAGGATTGATAAATTTGAAACAGGTGTCTTTTTTGTATATGATGGGATCATAAATTATTTTAGGATAGGCATGGATTTCTTTGTTTCGGCTGATACCATTTCGGGAGTATTCTATATTAATTATGGTATCATCTGCTCTCAATAATTTATTATTCATATCCCTCAATTGCGTTGAATAATTTGAAGCCGGAGTATACTTCAGCTTCTCTTTAATAATATCTTCAATCGCAATGTTATTAATTTTAGTAATGATATCTCCCGCCATTAAACATGATTTTTCGCCTAATTCCTGATTATTATACCCACCAACAACAGCTTGATTGTCAACAAATTTGAGCTGAACAGGTGTGGGATATTTATGCCATAAATAACTATATGCCGGATTCTTTGACCAAATATTAGCGTGAGTATCATGAATCCTGGCAATCAATTCCAAAGCAGCCAGGTGATACTCAAGCTCATTTGTGGCATTAATAAACTTAGGCACAAATTCCAACAGGACATCTTTCCAATCTTCACCAATTAATTGCCTGTTCGGAAAATAGTATTGTATGATGTTCCAATAGCGATATAAGGATAATAAACGAAATCCTACATCCGGATACTTCATTTCGTTATAAGCATTTTCGTTTTTGAATTCCGGATTTCTCACCCCAGCAAATAATCCAATGTAATAATGGTTATCTGTTCTTTCAGCATTTTTCACTTTTATGAGTTGTGAAGTTAAATCCGCTGTTAAGTTTGATTTGGTAATCCAATCTAAATCCGGACTGACTTTAATCTCTTCCTTGATTTTTGTTGGTCTTCCAACTTTAAAGGTTCCAAGGCTGGCAATCCAATCAGATAGAATTTTGTCTCTATCGCTTGAAGTTTTTGCATCTATTATACGGGGAAGAACTCTGAATAATTCATAATCCCAATTGTAATTTCCAGCAGCAACATTAGGATGATAATATTTCAGAAACCCCCAGACCATTCCAAGAATTTTCAAATCATTAATCTTTTCTTCATTGGGCTGAAACGCTTTGATCTCAGAACCCTTATCAAATTCTTTGTCTTGTTCGGCTTTGTAGATGTGTATTGCTTGTGAAATATCTTTCCCGTCCATCAATAGTTCTATATCGTCAATCCAAATTTGTCCCATCCCATTAAGTCCTATACCGATAAATATATTCTGAGCATTCTTCGGATAGGGAACCTTCAATTTATACATTGTCCAATCATGTGTTCCTTTGGGGCAACTTTGGCGCTTTTCTTTTAACACTCTATTTAGCCCAACAACAACAAGGCTTAACCCCTCAGAACTTTTTGTAACACCTTTCGTTTTTATGAAGGCTCTTAGCTCAATTTCCTTACCAGAGTAAATAGCGGGTAATTCATAAAGAGCCCTTCCGAACGATTTCTGAGAAGAACTATCAAGGGATTCAATTAATAGTGAGTTTCTGCCACTGTGGTTAGTTATTGTATCAACAGTTATATGGGCTTGTAATTCTTGAAACCAACCATTCGGTAGTTTTTGTCCTGGTGTCGTTTTCTCAAAACCGAAATTGAATTCAGTCTGGTTTGTTCTGGTCTGGCTGAAAGCAGTAGCAGTCAATACCAAAAACAGGAATGGAAGTATAGGTTTGTACATGATGGTTTTACCGGGTTTTTAGGATCATTATTAAAGGATAAAATTTCCGTGAGAAGGTAAAGACTTTTTGACAGATGAACAATTTTTTGCTGCAACATTTCTTTTCGGCAGGCACTGAGCAATGTACGGAACCGGCTACCACCCCCACAAGCACACCCACACTCACACACCCTCAATTTTTTGTGTAGTGACCTTGTCACTTGAGCCTGCCCCCGCGGAAGCGGGGGTCACTCGTCACTTCTTCGTTTCATGCGTCACGCATCATGCTTCACGATTTATTTTCGCCCAACATGCACCGTATGTTAATAATGCGTATCTTTGCACCCAATAATGCAAAAGTACACACGATAAGGCCCATCCGGAAAAAAACATCCATCCCAGTGGTTCCTGCCACAAATTCAACAACATCACCAACATCCATCAACTTTCATCATCATCATCATCACTTTGAGATTTTTTATTTATTAATTTTTATATCATGAAAACAGGAAAAGTAAAATTCTTTAATAACGACAAAGGGTTCGGCTTTATTAAAGACAACGACAGCACGGAAGAGTATTTTGTACATCATTCCAACCTGATCGACAGTATCAGGGAAAACGACGAAGTTACCTTCGAACTGGAACAGGGCAAAAAAGGTTTGGCTGCAGTTAAAGTTAAGAAGGTTTAATAGGTATCGGGTATCGGGTGTCAGGTATCGGGTGTCAGGTATCAGGTATCGGGTATCGGGTGTCAGGTGTTGGGTGTCAGGTATCAGGAATTTTTCTGAGGAAGCCCTGCATCCAACCCCCGATACCTGACACCCGATACCCGATACCTATTAAACCTTCTTCGTCACGATTTTTAAATGTATTACATGTCTTTTGAGAATTTGAATTTTGCTGAGCCCATTCAGAGGGCCTTAAAATCTGAAGGGTACACTCATCCCACCCCCATCCAGCAACAAGCCATACCGATCCTTCTCGATCATAAGGATTTGCTTGCTTGCGCGCAGACAGGCACCGGAAAAACTGCTGCTTTTGCGATCCCGATCATTCAGTCGCTGCTCGAAAAACCCACCGACCCTACCCGGTCGCGGCAGATCAAGGCACTGATCTTATGTCCGACCCGTGAGCTTGCTGCTCAGATCGGGCAAAATTTTAACTCGTATGCCCGGTTTACTGCCGTTCGCAGTGCAGTAATATTTGGCGGGGTACCGCAACCTCCGCAGGAAGCTTCTCTCATACGGGGAGTGGATGTGCTCATCGCCACCCCGGGACGGCTGCTCGATCTGATGGGCCAGGGTTATATTCACTTCGGCAACCTCGAATGGTTTGTGCTTGATGAAGCCGACCTGATGCTCGACATGGGCTTTATCCCGGATATTAAAAGGATAATCGCCCAGCTCCCATCGCCCCGCCAATCGGTCTTTCTTTCGGCCACCATGCCGCCTGAAGCCGTCAGACTGGCCAAGTCGATCCTGCATCAGCCTGAAAAGGTAGATGTTACAGAGCAGATATGCAGCGCGGATACCATTAATCAGTCGCTCTACTTTGTGAATAATCCCGATAAACGCGCACTCTTGATCTATGTTTTGAAAAAAACTCCAGGTGGTAATGCACTGGTTTTCACCAATACCAAAAGCGGAGCCGACAGAATTGCCCAGAGCCTTAATCAGGCGGGAATCCGGTCGGAGTCCATCCATGGAAACAAGCCACAGTATGCCCGGATCAAAGCCCTGGGCGATTTCAAAAGCAGGCGCACCCGGGTGCTGGTTGCCACGGATATTGCCGCGAGAGGTATCGATGTTACCAATCTCTCGATGGTAATCAATTACGAGCTGCCCAATGTTTCGCAGATGTATATTCACCGCATCGGCCGCACTGGCCGGGCCGGAGCAGGCGGCAACGCCCTTTCATTCTGCGATTCCGGCGAAAAAGCCTATCTGAATGATATCAATAAACTTTTGACGCAAAATATCCCGGTGGTAGCCGACCATCCGTTTAGCAAAAGTGGTGACAAAGGTCTCAGTGCGGCAAAGGTAAAAGCGCCTTCAGCCCGACGTACTGTTATTCTCCGTAGTAGTATTTCAGTACACGAAGAGCATTCAGGGTAATCCACTTCGAGGGATTACCCTTCTTCTCTATGTTCGCAACGAATTTCCCGTTGAAACTATTCTCCAGTTTCCATTTGCCTTGCTGGTCCTGTTTCGACAGAACAATGTCAATCGCGTCCTGCATCCGCTGATCCCGGCAATTCAGCTGAGCCAGGATTAACAGGATCTCCAGGATATCCGATTGATACATCAATGGGAATCCCAGCCTCAGCCACCCGGGTTTTGAGACGGAGCTTAAATCATGGCTCTTTTTATAGATATGATGCAGCAATAAATATTCAACACCCTGATTTATAGTCTCTATGGTTGCATCCGAACGCATCCCGGCCGGTATTTCAGCGAGTGCCTTCAGAGCTTTTACGGCACCCAGATGACAGGTGTGCTTTCCCCAGCACATCTCATACCTGTCGTATGGCCAACCTTTTGTAACCGAAGCGATTCCATCATCAAACCGCTGATATTTATTGATCCAATCTATTCCTTTCTGAATTCTTTCATCATTCAGATACCCCAACCTGATCAGACTCCAGACCAGGTTTCCGGTCAGGCATGGAATAACATAGCTGGGTAATCCCCCACCGGTTTTTTCACTCTTATAAGTTGAAAAACCGCCTGATCCAAGCTCTTGTGAATGCTCAAGGATAAATTCGCAAGCCCTGGCTATCTGTGGGTTATTCCCGTCGGCGCCCAATTCAGCCAGGATCATCAGCTGCCAGACGGTACCTGTGTACTTTGCAGTGTAGAACTTTTTCTGCTCATCCCAATAACCCTCTGCACTTTGCTTGTTTAGGATTGCCGGGACCACGCCCGAATTCATAATATCGGTCCGGGCATTCCTGACTATTTCGCTCGACGGGATTTCATCAAGAATTCCTGTCAGAGCAAAGTACCGGACCGATGGATTGTACGGTTCCAGAAGCCAGTCGGTGGGGTCGGAATTGAGGAGGGATTTCCAGGATGGCATGGCGTTTAATTTTGATTTCCGTGAAAAGTTAAGTCCTTTCCGGACAAAAGCAATACAGAGGAATTAATTTTTATAGGTATCGGGTATCCGGTTGACTGCCCACGCCCACACTCAATCACCCGATACCCGACACCCGACAACCTGATACCTGATACCCGATATCCAACACCGTTTTTTCCTATCTTCGCTCCATGACACCACGCATCTACAACTGGGCTATCCTCGGCTGCGGCAAGATTGCCGGAAAATTCAGTTCAGATCTGAAATTGCTGCCAAATGCCAGGCTTTATGCAGCCGCCTCGCGGAGCCTGGAGAAATCGCAGGCATTCACGAATAAATACGGGTTTGAGAAAGCATACGGAACCTATGAGGAGATGGTAGCCGATCCGAAAGTGGATATTGTGTATGTTGCTACACCGCATTCGCACCACCGGGATCATGCTGTCCTGTGCCTGGAGCACGGAAAGGCCGTGCTTGTTGAGAAAGCCTTTGCGTTGGCGGCCAGCCAGGCCAAGGAGATGATCGATGCAGCCCATCGGAATAAAGTTTTCCTGATGGAGGCATTCTGGACGCGCTTTCAGCCGGCGTTCAAAAAAGCTATGGAGGTGTTGCAATCCGGCGACCTGGGCCAGGCAAGGATGATGCGATCGGAATTCTGCTTCTATTCACCCTATAACCACGAGAACCGCCTTTACAACCTGGCTCTAGGCGGAGGCTCGCTTCTCGATATCGGCATCTATCCGGTGTTCTGGGCTTTGCAGATATTCGGGATCCCATCAGAAATACGGACAACCGTTGACCTGGCACCCTCCGGAGCCGACCGGAGCATCGCTTTAACCTTTAAATATCCCGGCGGCGAGATCGCCCAGCTGGCCTCGAGTTTTGCGGTTTGCAGCGACACCCAGACTGAAATCTGGTGCGAAAAGGGGTTTATCCGGGTACGCAGGATCGACCCGTCAACTGTGATGGTAATCCTATCCCGGAAAGACACATCAGAAGAAGAATACATATTCCACCTGGATAAAGGTTTCGGGCTCTTTCTTGAGGCACAGCATGTTATGGAATGCCTCGACGCCAACTTGAAGGAAAGTCCTGACTTGCCCCTCTCCTTCACCTTTCAGCAAATGCAGTTGCTGGATAAGATTCGGGCACAAGCCGGAGTTTTTTATAAAGGAGGAATTTAAAGATTCGAAGACCATTTTTGAATTTTGAGGTTGGAGATTCAAGTACTTTTTCATCTATAACAGCTTGACCACTAATTTACCACTTATGATTAACCTTAAGAATTTAGCACTATTACTGTATCTCTTCGCCGCATTCTGGTCGTTGCACGCTCAGGATCAAGCCTTCAGCCTGTTCAACGGTAATAATCTCGCTGGTTGGCATGCCGATGTGCCCGATAAGGATAAGAAGCCTGAAGCCCGGAATTCCTTTATCGTTCGCGATGGCCTTCTGGTGAGTCTCGGTACCCCGGAAGGACATTTGATTACCGACAAGGTATATCAGAATTATCGGTTGGAGGTTGAATACCGGTTTGCCGAAAAGCCAGGAAACTGTGGTGTTTTGGTTCACGCATCGACCCCGCGGGCACTGTATAAAATGTTCCCCAAATCTATTGAAGTGCAAATGGAGCATAAAAATGCCGGCGATTTCTGGTGCATTGTCGAGGATATTACCATTCCGGATATGGTTAAGCGGCGTGGACCGGAGGAAAAGTGGGGAATTATTGAGGGGAAGAACCGCCGGATTGAGAATCTCACCGACGGATCGGAAAAGCCTGCCGGGGAATGGAACCGGATGGTGATCCAATGTTGGCAGGATCAGATCAAAGTGTGGGTCAATGATGATCTGTTGAATGATGGATTCAAATGCACCGCCCGCAGCGGACAGATCGCCCTTCAGGCTGAAGGATCAGAAGTGGAATTCCGGAAATTGTGGCTGACACCGCTTACTGAAGGCAACCGAAAATAATTGACCGCCTATTCTGTACGAAACCCTCATGAGTTAATACTCACAGAATACCATGAAAATAAATCAGGATTCCATAAGACCTAAAAAAATAGATACTTTACTATGAAACAGTCTGTTATCGACCTCCGGAGCGACACAATAACACAGCCATTAACGGATTGAGGAAAGTCATGGCCAATGCCCCGGTGGGATCAGCGCTGGCTGGCCCGAAGGAATTTATTAACAAAGCCCGGCGTTTCCGGAAACAGTTCGGCGGTGGCATGCGCCAGTCGGGCATCCTCGCTGCCGCTGCACAGTTCGCTTTAGAAAATAACTGTCAACGGCTCGCTGAAGATCATGAAAATGCCCGGGAACTGGCCGGAGGCCTGGCATCCATTCCGGGCATACTGGTGAATTGCGGTGAGATTGAAACCAATATGGTCTATTTCGAACTGCTGGAAAAATCCGCACCGGCATTTGCCGAAGAACTGATGAATAAGGGCGTTTGGGTGATGGCGGTTGATGAAAGAAGGATCCGGGCGGTATTGAATCTGATGGTTCAACAGTCTGATATTGTCACTGCTGTAAGGGTGATTGCTGACACTATGGGCCATCTATGAAAAAATTCTGAATCCCGTCACGATTCCGGTTCCGGATGCCGCTTCCACGGCGGCAGCAGCCAGAACAGGAATAAGAGTATCAGGAAGGGCAAAACGATCCAGATGCTCGCCATCATGATTCCCTCTGTACCTATCAGCTTAAGCTTGAAAGCGGTAAATCCGTAAAAGCTTTTCGAAAAAAGCTGTCCGCCTATCACCACGTTCCACCTCATAAAGAAAATGCCGATCAGCACCAGCAGGCTCGATCCCATATAGAGTATTCTCCGAAGGCGCTCATTGGACTTAAACATTTGCAGATACCCCAGGGTCAGTATCGGGACCAGCATGCCTAATCCCCACTGGAAAAGGAAGAGAGTGTAGGTCAATTTGCCTTTGACGAGCAGGTCGAGAATCTGGAATGACTCTTCTGCTTCATATATCCGGTGTACCTGGTCGAGGCCTTCCAGTGCGAAATCGAGGATCAATGCCACCAAGAGGTATTTGGCAATGGTATCGAGGCAATTCATGTCGATCAACTTTTTTCGGATATAGTTGACCATCATAAACACCAGCATGACCAATGCGATACCTGAAACCATGGCCGAGAAAATGAAAATAACCGGCATCAGAACGGTGGACCACCAGGGATTGGCTTTCACCGATCCGAAAATGAATCCGACATAACCATGCAGTAAAAATGCCGACGGAATCCCGATAACGGTGATAGCATATCCCAGTTTCTCATCCCATTTTAATGCGTTTGGAGATAAGTCGTTAACCCCGAGCGTTAATATTTTATAAACCCTTTTCATGATCCCTTTTTTCTCCTGCGACCAGAGCACCAGATCGCGCCGGTAATCCAGCCAGATCTCCAGGAGCAGAACGACCATCAGGTACCAGAGATAGACAAATCCGAAAAGGGCCATCGCAGAAGTAAAATGGGGGGTGATCATGATTTCATAAAACCGCTGTGGCTGGCCCAGGTGACTGATCAGCGGCATGGTGGCC
>JAPLDV010000881.1 GCA_026391235.1 Bacteroidia bacterium
ATCGACCAATTCCTGGATAAGCGGTTCATCGATCAGGTATTCGGCATGAGCCAGCAACCTGCAAGCGATTGGGGAGGCCAATTCCCACTCGAGGGCTGAATGCCAGGATTTATCCCAGTCAAAATCTTTAGGCCGGAAATCGGGCATGAACAATGGGATGCTCCTGCCTGAGGGATCGAAACCATAACTTTTCTTATCCTCAATGGTGAACGGAGTGGAAAGAACTACATTGTTGATGGTCATCGGATACAAGTAGAAAGCCAATTTTGTTATCCCATACCGGCCAATATTTCCGCAGTGCCTGCGCGTATCCGCAGTGTGATGAAATTCATCAAAAGGCCCGTTGGTCAGTTCACTTCCATGGGTGCTGCGGAGGTCAGCCCATCCACCCGGCGGTGGTCCGGTAAGCAATCCGCCGAGACCTTCAGGCTCAGGGTCCAGGCCGTGCCGCGTCCGGGCCAGCCGCCGGAAGTTTTCAACCACCTTCCCATCCCAGCCTGTAATATCCCTGATCAGTTCCTCCTGTATCCGAAGGGTACCTTTCCGTCGTCTGTAATAAATGGTCTTTGCGACATCCGTCCGGCGGGCACGTTTGTTCAACGAGGATACAAGCCGGGTTCCAATCAGGTCTGCGATGTATGGAACAGCCCAGTCCTGGCACTGCTCAATGAACTGGTCGTCCCACAGGTGATCGTTGCTCCTCCGGATCACCGCCGCCTGGGCTGCGAGCAATTCAACGAAAGAACGCAATACGCCCGGATTTGGATTTTCATCCTTACCATCCTCGTGACGGTAAACAGGAGGGATCATCTCCCATAGCTTCTCCGCGAAATAAACCTCGAACCGGTCATTTGCCCTTGTGCTCATGGTTACACATTAATTCATTTTACGATAAGTCCTCCCGTTTCCACATCGAAATATTGGCCTGCCTCAGGGCATTTTGCGAACTCTCTGAACGCCTGGCCATTCCAGCTTATATCACCCACTCCGAGGATTCCCTCGATCGAGATCAGGGCTTCATACAGCCGACTTCTGTAAATGGGTTTGCCAATCCCGATAACCTCCGGTGAAAGCAGTCCGTCTGCAGGATTCATGAGGCATTCGCGGGCTGCCGCGAATCTCTCCTCCTTGTTATAGCGCTGGTCGATGGACAAGTCGATGACAACACTTACCGGCAGATTAATTGCCTGTTCCACCTGGTAGGATATACCCGGATCTGAAATCGCGTTGAGACGCTGAATGATCGAGGTTCGGATGCTCAGTTCCCCGATATAGAATACATGTACCATAGGGAATTGCCTGGTTTTGCTCCAGCGCCATTCGACCTGGAAGGCACGGACGCCCGGAACAGAGCTCACGGCGGCCTCAACATCCCGTATCGAAATAATCCGTCCGAGCAACATGGCTGATTTTGGAACGGTTGTCCTGATTTCTTCTGCAGATTCAGGGTCAGCGCCACCGCCTGCAGCCACGGGATTCAGTATGCTTTTCAGGCCTTTCAAAGGAGTGGCGATCTGGGTGACCGACTCAGCCGGGGGCGCGGCTTTCCCGCCCCCAAACCGGTAAGCAGCAATCACATTGTCCTTTCCCGACGGAAGCCGCTGCCCGGAAATCCCGTCTCCAAAAGTGATATATGTTTCGCCTTCTTCATCCTGTCTGACAATATAACTTTGATCAAAACCGGAAGCGGTGTAGAAATTTGCTATCTCCTTCCATACTATGCCGTTAACACGAACTTCAAGAACACTTTTCACCGCCTGGTCATTTTCTGCAGATGGCGAGAAGAGATAGGTAAGGGGTTTCTTTTTTAGCTTGAAGGTCTGCCCGGTTTGAGAGGCGTCGCCACTGCCAAGGACCTCCTGCCTGACCGTTTCGCCGCGGGTGGCTTCAATAACATTCCCGAACACTTCAACGGGAAGGGTCAATGGGCCATTCCATTTCTCCCCCTGGTTCAGCTTGAGAAATTTATCTTTAAATTCCACATGGGCTTTTACACCAAGACCCAGGTTGTTTTTATCAAACAGCAGAAAGCTTTCAGGGTTAAAATTATCTATCGGTTTTTCTACAGGATCTTTCAGCGATAACATGTCCGCTGAATATAGCGTGGTTCCCGGCTCATTCACAACCTGGCCGGCAGGGTGCATATTGAAATGCAGCAGAAGCTCACCGCAGTTGGCTGTTTCCCATGTTGCTTCCTCAATTTCACCTCCGATTTTGAGGTTTATTTCCCTTGAAAGAACAAGTTTTGATGCCCGGATGGTATTACCCACAATTTGATAGGTGATGTTATTGATATTGATGGTCGTATCCTTGCTTGCTTTCACATCTGCCACACCAATAAGATTACTTGTGAACCACCGGAATTCCTTTCCTCTGGAGATGAGAACAGGTTCGCCTTCGACCATTTCAGGGTAAAGTTTGTCAAGGATCAGCGTATTGTTTCTAATACCGGTGATTTCATCATCTCTTATCCCGAGGATTGTGGCATTTTGGGCAGGATATGAAAGTTTTATACGGGAAAGCGGGGTGGTATCGGCGAGAACTATTCCGGATTCGAATGACACCCTGGAACACAAAATTTTGTTGGCAGTAGTGAAACGTACCGCTTCCTTAACCTTTAGGACCTGGTTCTGCGAATCGTCACCGGAATCATTTAAAAACAGGATCATCCCCGCAGTGATAGAGGTCAATGGAATCAGAAGCAGGTCTGAAGGGTTTGCCTTAACTACTGTTTGTGATATGGGTGGTTCAATGCTCCACCGGTTTGTTAAGGGATGGATGAATAAATCCCGGGAGGTTTCAAAGACCTGGGGAGGGTTGCCGTTGAATGCGCCAGACCTGAAGGCAGTTCCTGCAGGGATCTTCAGCAGTTGCCTGCCATCGGCGATGGCTGCCAGGGATACAGCTGAAGCGACCGCTGGTCGCGGCAGATATCCAAGCAGAGATGCAAGTTTATTAACGGAAGCACGCTGCCTGGCAGTTCTTATGTATGCTTCATTTGCAATCACCTCATCGTAAAATGCTATTGAATCGCATATATAAGCCCACATTTCAAGGAGCATGATCCCCGGATCGTCGCCTTCCCTTGCCCTCCACAAGTAAAGCGGAGTCTTTGAACGGATATCCTCCAGCATTGCATTCCTAAAATCACTGAACCCGGCAATCTGTCTTGGGATTGCATTCATGCCTGCCATAATCCTGAGGACCGGCGGAAATTCATGCGTGTCGCATGGACAGCCTTCCCGTAACTGTAAGTCCGAAATGAAACTGCAACAGTTCATGCGCCACCCTCCATGATTAATTTAACCGATCCGCGTTCGGGATACAAAGGATCATTCTCGATCCTGATAATCGTATCTTTCCCCGGATCGTAAAAAGGATCTGTAAATTTGGTCAAGCGGAACCAGCCTCTTCGCTTAAACCTGATTTGCATGACCGCGTTCACGCCCGGGACTGACTGTATGGCAGCCTCCAGGGCGGACCGGTTCAGGGCCGTGCCGAATGTAAACCGATCGGCAGAAAAATAACCAGCTTTATGTTGAATGCCGCCTTTGCCGAGCAATACCTGGAGAACCTCCTCCTTAACTTCGCCTCTGTAAGATCCGGGGGCCACACAGATGGTGATCTCGAGGTCGAGGTCGGCATACATTGGTTTCATCACCAGCACTTCCCTGCCTGCCTGCCGGAAACGGTCGAGCTGGCGGATTAAATCTTTTTGATTTGGGACGGTCAGCTCTACCGCGTCCTTTGGGTCGGCTGTTACGAAGGCCGACAGCCAGCTGCCGGTCCACCTGAAAGAGGCCCCTGCCTTTTGCACCCAGTCAAGCCGTTCGGCAGCCTGTGCATAATCAATGGGAATGACCGCGCGTTCGGTGACGGACCGGAACTTGTAAGGAGCCAGCTTTTTGATCTGAGCCAGGCTTTCCGGATCTCTTCCATTGGTCGCGGGAAGCGGATTTGTGACCGAACTGATGAACAGCAGGGAGGAATCGGAAGTATCAAAGTATCTTATGGAATCCGCTGGAACATTGCTTTTGGCACCACCGCCCAACCGGAAAGTCACCTTGAAAATTGTGCCTTCAGCCGGCATCCGGCCGAACTCGCCATCTCCAAATCTGATCGTGGATCCATCGCCGGAAGCATAATCCTTGTGCACGATCTCAGTTCCGTTCCGCTGGTATCCGACCACCCGTCTCCAGGTCCCGTCGTCCAGCGAATAATGCGGATCATTGGCATCAGACGAATAGGTACCCACCAGTGATCGTCTGCAATTCCATTTGCCAATGGGGTTTGCAACTAACGTGCTCCCGGAGCCAGAGATCTTCATCTCATTGAGATCAATCTGAGGAACTGGTTGACCTTCAGCATTCACAGCCCAGGCTAGCGACTCCTGTTCTGAGCCGGGCAGGCTGAACAGGTAAGTCACCGAACCGTCGCGGCCTTCGCGTTCGACAGCCCGTTCGATCGTTGCCTTCAAAGAGGGCAGCAATGAAAGGGAATCCGGATCCAGACCAGTAATAAAAAGTTTCTCTTCCCGCTTACCCGCAGTAACCGGGACCATATTCCCATGGATCTCAGGATTGCATTTCAAACAGATCTCGAAAGGCAAAGCCTGCACTTTTTCCCAGAAAATATGTGTAATTGCCTTACTATTCAGAGGATCAATAGTGTCGACTGCTTTGATCAGCCTGATCATGTGCCGTCTTGCCGGGATGGATGCATCATCCGGATTAGTTAGAAGCAGCGCCCATTTGCCGTTCTCATTATCCAGAGGATTTGCCCCGAACGATCGAAGGGCAAGTGTGTGATGCCCTTCAAGGAACATGTCTGTACAGCCAACAGGCAGGCACACGCTATTCTCATCCTGAATATATGGAAGGAGTGAATTTAATTCATCGTTCAAATGGTGTTTTTTATCGGCGATAGATTCTTTAAGTCCCAGCCCGACTTCAAAATGGATCCGGTCGCCGTTATCGCTGAGGGCCGATACCCCGGCTCCTGCAGGGAGCTCATGCCGGCCTGCGGTTACCGTGCAATCCAGCCAGGTTGATGCTCCCTGGCCGTCATCGATGTCATAATCGATCAGGCGTGCATGCCGCCGTACCGACCTGCGTTGACTGGCGGACTCAAGGTAAGCTTCGCGCGCAATGCGGTCCTGGTAATAGGCCAACTCATCCCCGATTGCACTCAACCACTCCGCCAACATGATCCCCTCATCGGCCTCAAGGCGCTCCTTCCAATCCGGGTATTTAAGAGAAGCAAAGTCAAGCAGCGCCCGGCGGAAACTCCAGAAATCCCTTGCCATGTAATCGATAGGGAAATCGACTTCCGCTTCAGATGGACATTCATGCTCCCCGGTCTTGCAATCCAGATCGCTCCGACAATTCACCTTGAAACTGAAGATGACATCATTAAAATAGGGGTCAACCCATTGGCTATCAATATTTAATCGGTACGAGGTAAAATCCCCGGTGAACAAGGTGTTGATCTTTAGAACATCCCGCCCGCTTATGAAATCCCATTCAACTTTTTTGACAGGGATTACAGATAGTTTTGTTTTCGAGGTGCTTCGGATCGATATATCACCAGTAGCCAGAGATGCAAGCAGGTCTTTGGGTTTAACTGTATCCGACTGATAAAAGTAAACCTTAAGATTGATCTGGTCCTTTTCGACATGAACAAAATCAATCCCGGTTACCTGGTCCTGGTCGAGCAGAACATGAATACGGTCGAGGGGCTCGCTCATATTGAAACCTCCACATTTAAATACTGGGGTCCGCTTTGTGCCTTGAGGGAATAACTGATCCCGATCTCCAGCCGCTCATTATTTGCGATAACTTTCACATCCTGAACGGTAATGAGGCTGCCGAGCCAAGTGTTCAATGCCTGGAGGATCGTGATCTGTGTCAGGCTTGCTGTAACATCGTCATTTGGGGCAAAGACCATCCTGCGGATCCCGCAACCGAAATCCGGACGGTTGATCCTCTCCCCCGGGTTTGTAAAGAGCACCTGAAGAATCATTTGCTTTACATGTTCTGCGTCAAGTAAACGATGTTTAGGATACGTTGTGCTTATAAAATCCCATATTTGTTTTGATGTTCTATAGTAAAGTAATTTTGAATTAATTCTGAAGTATTTATCGCCACCG
>JAPLDV010000750.1 GCA_026391235.1 Bacteroidia bacterium
TACAGTGAATACTGCCGGAGTCCCTGAATCTACCTTTTCCTTGTTGTCAGCTATGAATATTCCCTCCCGGGCTGGGAATTCTGAATCTTTGCGGAACTGATCAATCGATTCACCCGGATTGCCGATTATGGCAACCATATTCAGAACCGGTACTTCATCTCCTTCCTGAAACAGGCGTTTCAGCAGGATTCCTTCAAATTCAGATTCGCATTCAAAGGCAGCTTTATCGGTTTCATAGCTGAAAAGCATGTCCCCTTTTTTGATTTCATCCCCTTCGTTTTTAAACCAGCTGCTGATGATGCAGCTTTCAACTGATTGTCCCTGACGGGGCATTATAACAGGATTGGCCATGTGATTAATTGTTGAACTAGTTACAAACTTATTATTACATGTTATACCAACATGAAAATTTATCTTCCAAAAATACTTATTATTACTGATAATTGCATTAGTTTTGAAAAAATATTACTCAACTTGTATATACATGTTAAAGTATCGTAGAATTTACGAACTTCTTCGGAAGCACATTTTGGAAGGTGTTTATACGGAGGGCGATATCCTGCCATCGGAAAACGAATTGTGCCGGTTGCACCAGATAACCCGTCCAACTGTGCGGCATGCACTATCCAAGCTTAGCAACGACGGACTGATTCATCAGCATCAGGGAAAGGGCAGTATTGTTCATCGCATCCCTCATGATATCGGAATATTATCTGTTTCCGGGACTACTTCGGCCATCGGGAAGAAAATCCTGAAGACCCATATTCTTACCGCACCCATGATTATCAGGTGGCCCGATATGTTCATTTTCGATCTTTCCCCGGCTGAGCTCGAATCAGGGTGTATTTTTCTGGATCGGATCCGGTTGGTGAATGAAATGCCTCTTTTCTACGATATCAGTTATATCGCCAATATCAACCTGCCCCGATTTTGTTCGCGCTCATTTGAGAACAAATCACTATTCGAGATTCTCAGGAAAAACTATTCCATTGAGATAAAGGGAGGACTGCAGCGACTAAAGGCTATACCTGCGGAAGGAAAGATCATCGATCTTCTAAAGGTTAAGAAGGGTAAGCCGATCCTTTATCTCGAAAGGAAACTCGAAACCAACCGGATCAACTTCTATATCTATTCTTCGTTATATTGCAACACCGAAACGCATTCCCTTTTCGGCGCTTTCTAAAAATCATTTGCTAATGAAAACTCTGGCAGTCAGAATATACGGTAAGAACGATTTACGTCTGGAAGAATTTGAATTACCTGAATTACAGGAAGATGAAATTTTAGCTCATGTGATATCCGACAGCATTTGCATGTCCTCATACAAAGCAGCTAAACAGGGGTCCGATCATAAAAGGATCCCCGATGATATCCATATCAACCCCACCATGATCGGTCATGAATTTTGCGGTGTAATCGTTGAAGTGGGCACAAAATGGAAAGGAAAATTCCATGCCGGAAGCAAGTTTTCCATCCAGCCGGCCATGAATTACAAGGGGAGCCTGGATGCTCCCGGTTATTCATACCGTTACGTTGGCGGGGATGCCACCTATGTCATAATTCCCAATGAGGTGATGGAAATGAATTGTTTGCTGGAATATACGGGCGAAGGTTACTTCATGGCTTCGCTCTCTGAACCGATGTCGTGCATTGTTGGCGCATTTAATGCCAGTTATCATACAGTAACCGGATCCTATGTCCATCACATGGGTGTGGTAAAAGGAGGAAATATGGCAATTCTGGCCGGTGCGGGTGCAATGGGCCTGGGTACCATCGATTATGCCATTCATTGTGATCGCCGCCCTGGTCTGCTGGTGATCACCGATACCGACGGGGAACGGCTTAAAAGGGCCGAATCCATTTTCCCTGTCAGCGAAGCGGCGATGTGCGGTGTCAGGCTTTGCTTTGTTAATACCAAAGACTTGTCCGCTCCGGATGAATATCTCCTCTCCCTGACTAATGGAAAAGGCTATGACGATGTTTTTGTTTTTGCTCCGGTCAGGCAGGTTACCGAGCAGGCCGACCGTATACTCGGTCGCGATGGTTGCCTGAATTTCTTTGCCGGCCCAACGAATCCCGGTTTTAAGGCAGAGTTCAACTTTTTCAATGTGCATTATGCCTCCACTCATGTAGTTGGCACCAGCGGTGGCAATACCGAAGATATGATCGAAGCACTGAACCTGATGTCTCGCGCCGTGATTAACCCGGCTGTCATGATTACCCATATTGGCGGTCTGGATGCTGTGATCCCAACAACCCTCCACCTCCCGGAAATCCCTGGCGGCAAAAAACTCATCTATACCAATATCAGTTTGGAATTGACTGCTATCTCTGATTTTGCTCAGAAGGGCGAGGGCAATGAAGTGTTCAGGGAGTTGGACCGGTTGGTATTGAAACACAATGGATTATGGAATGCCGAGGCAGAGAAATATTTACTGGATAATTTCTACCAGAACCTTAACATCATCACCCCCTGACCTGCAAGTTCAAGCGTGCCGGGGACCTCACCTAATTTATTTTCACCTGTATCACACATATATATCTTGCCACCTGACACCGGTTGCAGGGTGAACTTGTCCATTGCTTTTCCCGGATTATATAGGGTAAGAATAAATCCCTCACCATCATCTGCGGGCTTGAAAGCAATAACGGTAACAGATTTGCTTTCGAGTGTAAATGGCACTTTATAAGGCTCTTTAGCGGCTGGCCTGACAACCAGCGGCTGACTGAATCCGGTGGCGAACCTGTTGGTTTCAATGCCGTCAAATGCTCCATGAGGCCTGAGAATATATCGGAATACTACCGGACCCTCCTGGTGCTGACGGTAATTGGTGCCCCAATGGTTGTTCATTGCCCATGAATACAACGTTTGAGTGGGTTCAACCTTCTTTCTCCATATATCCGGATTATTCTGTGAGCCAATCAGGGTAGCCGAAATTTCCCCAACCTCAACAAGAGGAGCATCCAAGGTGACCCAGGTTACTCCTTCGCGATCGTTGGATACATCGGCCCACCGCCCCACCGTAAACCAGTTCTTACAAGCACTTGGCATCTGATCCAGTTCGGGAACCATCTGTCCCAGCGGCAGATCCAGCCTCATTACCCCTCCCTGAACAGCAAATGGAAAACCAAAATTTACACTCTCTTTGTTTTTATTCTGTGCCAAAAACCATTCACCGACTTTCTCCGGCATGGGGGCACGCTTTTTATCTACTATATTGATAATAACCAGATAATCTGTATCATCAGCTAGCCATATCTGCCGGATCAGCTTGTTGCATCCCGGCGCCTCTGAGGTTATTTCAATACATCCTGCGAGCGGACCGTTTTCATTGATGGCGATTTTAACCTGACCGTTACTTTTCAGGTTTGCCAAATCATTTCCTTCTAAAAAGATGTATTGGTTTGCTGCCTTCCCCCCGGTTTTATCTACCAGATTCTTCCCGGTACGTTTGTCGATCAATGAAACAATATCCCCTTTGATGGGATCAATTTCGCATTCAATCAGGTTGTTGGCGATCTTGTTCCCGGAAATGATCACCGAGCCTTCCGGAACAACCTTGCCCGGCATAACCGTAAATCTAGTCGATGAAAATGGTGCAACAACCGCTCCAAGAAATGCAAGTTCCCCATTAGCAAGCCTTTGTGATTTCATAGCCTTTCCAGATTCATCAACCACCCTATCCCCAGCAGAACTTTGCTCTCCGGATAAGAAAAGCATCTCTTTCCGCGTCCAGCTGTTGGTATTAACCACGTCAAACTTACTCCCTCCGGTTCCGGTAATCACCGGTTTGAACAACTCCTCAGTCATGGCGGCTGCTGCATCAGCATACCCTTTCTTAATCTCCCACTGCTCCGTAGTCATTTGATTTTCAGGGTCCGTGATGCTGCACCAGGCTCCCCAGGTGTGTTCCGAATAAAGCAGAACCTTTTTCCAGGCATCTTCAAATTTTCCAACCGGATATTTCTCCGGATCCTGCAAAGCCCAGAGTACTTCAGCCTGGCTTAACCGTTCGGCTGTATTCCGGTTCATCCCGGTTTCCAAAGCCGATGAACCTGCCCCATCTTCCCAATAAGGGGTCCAGTCGCCGGATACGGATGGAATCTGTTTCCCGTATTTCTTCTCAAAAGCGCTAAAAGCCTCACTGCTTGAGGAAATTATAAATTTCATTTTGCCCAGTTGCCCAAGGTAATCTGTTACCCAATCAGGTGTCAGTCTTGTAATCATGTGCGAAAGCGCGTAACCTTTGAGCGGGATCCATACCAGAACTTTCTCCTGACCGGATGGCGACATCCACCAGAATGGCTTATTTTCCCACTTTACCAGGATATCCCCTATTCTGTCGAAATAGTTGGGCGCCACCGAGAAATATCTTATCCCGGCCTGTGCCATGGCTGTCACTGTTCCCCAGGTATATCCCGGTACATCGCTGATCATTGCCGCATCAATGGTTTGGCCTGTCGTTTTTGCCAGTCCGGTTGTGTATTTGAAAAGCCTCAAAAGCTCCTCCGGCCGGCACAGACCGGTTAATTCATTCAGATACATTCCGTTAAAGGAAATTTGTCCATTTCTTGCCGCCTCAAAGAATTCCTTTTTGGCCTCCTCTCCCAATCGGTTCAAATAAAGATCGGCAGCCCAGGTTACTTCCACGTTCCAAACAAAACGGGCACCTTCGGGATAACCTGCCGTTTGTTTGGCATAGCGGATGCCATCAACCAGGTTCTTAACCTGCTTTTCTTCGATGGCAGTCTGGATTTCGGTATATCCTATATCGGTGTGGGAATGGGGAAGTATATAGATAGTCATTTTCCTCACGGGCTTAACGAATAGTTCTTTCGACACAACCGGTTTTTCACCCTTGTTAATGCCGAAATTATAAACCGCTGATTGGGGAATATCAGGCAGTTGAACCGTAAACACTTGGCTGCCAGGTTTTATTTCAATTTCTGAATGCAACATGGAATTAACTGTCAGCTTGCCAGGAAATGGCTTGCCTGCATATTGCACAGTAAGTTTAACATCGCGGTAAAGCGCCCCGCCCCGTGAATACACCCCTTGCGAAGCCTGGATGTCCGTGATGGCAATATAGGTGTTCATTGGCTCAGGCTTAAGATAATCAGGGCCTTCCAGCCTTAGCGCATCATAAAGTATCCAGCTGCCGGATTTTGAAGTGATTGATATTTCGTTGGTTCCCTTTTTCAATACGGTCGAGGGAAAGCTTAGCTGAATCTGCCAGGGTTTGCCTGATGCCGGATCTCCATTGATCGATTCATCTCCGCCGCCAGCCGGTATTTCCAGAGGAAAAGATTGGTCGTTAATTTTGATTTCCAGCTTCGGTGGAATCGAATTATGAGTATCAACCAGATCAATGACGAGATTGCAGGAGTCGGTTTTACCTGACTCTTTCATCCCAAACACGATCGTGTAGGTATGCAGGCGACCGCCTGCCCAGGCATCACCCGGTCCGGGCTGCACATAAGGCCAATCCTTTGACGGATCCGATGCCCCGATGATGAAAAAACCATCATTGGTGAATTTCCTGTGCCCCGATGGAGCCAGGGCAAATTCCGCTGTATTCCGGTCAGTTTTCCCAATCTGCCATAAAACTTTGGACGTTTTCTCAGATGCACTTAGTTGCAGAGAAATCAGGGCAAGTCCGGTAATGAAACTTAACCGGAAAATAGAAATCGATTTGATCATCTTGATGTTAATAAGTGAGCACAATTTAAGGAAGTTATTAAAAAATAGCTGTACACTGCATCAAGATCCTGAGAATTTCGCTCCGGGACTTCTCAAAAGCGTCATGTGAGACATGCCTGGATTGTTAATTGGCTGACATAGCATCAATTCCATACCTTCACAAAATACTATGAGGCATCTGTTTTTACATTTCAGGAGGGCAAATTATTCTTTGGTCAAATAATTGATATTCATTAGGCTTATTCTGAATAATCTCCCGTAGTTTTAAGTTGGAATTACAATCATTATCAGATGGATAATCAAACGGACCTTCTTCAAAAGCTTAAACCAACCCTGGATGACACCAATCATCTCTTTCCTCAATATTTGTCGGGTCTTTCACACGATATCAGGACGCCGCTCAGTGCAATCATTGGATTCTCCGACTTACTTGCCGAACCGAGGGTTTCGCGCGCTGATCAGCGCAGCTATTGCCTGATGATAG
>JAPLDV010000477.1 GCA_026391235.1 Bacteroidia bacterium
GGATTGTTCACCGAGTTTATGGAACAGCGCGCACCGGGGCATACCGTGCTCGATGGCAAGATCTACCGGCAGGGTATGCTTGATTTCAAAGCTGATATAAAGGCCCATCTGGATTCGCTTGATTATCTGAATGATCCTGAAGCCACCGATAAAGCCGAGGAGTTGAAAGCAATGGATATTGTTTGCAATGCGGCAATCGTTTTTGCTAACCGTCATGCTCTGAAAGCGGAAGAGATGTTAAGAAACGAAAAGAATGAGAAGAGACGGGAAGAACTGAAAAAGATCGCGGAAGTATGCCGGTGGGTTCCTGCCCATGCGCCGCGAACTTTTTGGGAAGCCATTCAGATGTACTGGTTTGTCCATTTGGGTACCATCACCGAGCTGAACGGCTGGGATGCCATGAACCCGGGTCATTTCGACCAGCACCTGACCCCTTTTTACGAACAGGAAATTGCCGAAGGAACTCTCACCCGCGATGAAGCTAAAGAGCTGATATCCTGTTTCTGGGTGAAGGTGAACAATCATCCTGCACCTCCGAAAGTAGGAATTACGGCCCGCGAAAGCCAAACCTATAACGATTTTACCAATATCAACATCGGCGGAATTAAGCCGGACGGATCCGACGGGGTAAGCGAGGTTTCCTACATCCTCCTCGAGGTGGTGAAGGAACTCCACATCCTTCAGCCCGGCAATTCCGTGCATATCAGCGCAAAAACGCCCGACCGGTTTTTGAATGCCGCTTGCCGGGTGATCCGCCAGGGACACGGGTATCCATCGGTTTTCAATCCGGATGTGTATATCACGGAGATGATCGGGATGGGCAAGTCGATCACTGATGCCCGCGAAGGCGGTTGCAGCGGCTGTATTGAAGTGGGGGCGTTCGGGAAAGAAGCTTTTTTGCTGACCGGCTATCTGAATGTGCCAAAAATATTTGAGGTCACCCTGAATCGTGGAATCGATCCGGTAACCGGCAAGATGGCTGGTATCGATTGCGAAGATCCGCGCGACTTTATAAATTTCGAGGAGGTCTATCAGGCTTTTCTTAAGCAGCTCAATTTTATTGTAGATCAGAAAGTTAAAGTCAGCAACTACATCGATCGCATGTTTGCCAAATATGCACCGGCCCCGTTCCTTTCGGTCGTTATTGATGATTGCATCAAAAAAGGCAAAGATTATTATGATGGCGGGCCGCGCTATAATACAAATTACATTCAATGCACCGGCTTGGGTACAGTTACCGACAGTATGACGACTCTTAAGAAGCATGTATTTGAAGATAAGTCATATACGATGGATGAGATCCTGTCCGCGGTGGCTAAGAATTTCCAGGGAGAAGAGAAATTGCGTCAGTTCATCCTCAATCGCACGCCGTTCTTTGGCAACGATGATGAATATGCCGATTCTATTGCCTTAAGGGTGTATAACGACCTGTTTAAAACCATCGATGGCAAGCCGAATACCAAGGGGGAAACTTTCCACCTCAACATGCTCTCGACCACCTGCCATATTTATTTTGGAAAAGTTATGGGTGCCACGCCAAACGGCCGGTTTGCAGGGAAATCCATTTCCGATGGCACATCGCCGTCACATGGATGCGACACCCACGGCCCAACTGCCGTTATCCGGTCCTTATCGAAACTTGATCAGACCAAGTCGGGCGGAACGTTGCTCAACCTTCGCTTTTTGCCCAGTCTGCTGAAGCGTGACCAGGATGTTGTGCGGCTCGGCCAACTCATCAGGAGTTATTTTACCCTCGGAGGTCACCATGTTCAATTCAATATTGTTGATACTGCTACGCTGAAGATGGCCCAGAAACACCCCGAAGAGTACAAGGACCTCCTTGTCAGGATGGCCGGCTACAGTGATTATTTCAATGATATGAATGAAGATTTGCAGCAGGAGGTCATCGAACGCACTCAGAATACCGTGTTTTAAATGTGCCAATGAGTCAATGTGCCAATGTGCCAATTACCATATTGCCCACGGAGCATTGTCATCCCGGCGCAAGCCGGGACCCCCTCCCAGACCACAGTATCCCGATAAGCCTTTAATGTTTTGAAAAGCGCCCTCATTTTCGATATAAAACCCTACAGCATCAACGATGGTCCGGGCATACGCATCACCATCTTTTTGAAGGGCTGTCCGCTGAGTTGTGCCTGGTGCCATAATCCGGAAGGTATATCACCTTATGTGCAGAAGCTGTACTCAAAAACCAGGTGCATCGCTTGCGGGACCTGTGTGGAGAATTGCCCGAAGAATGCATTAGTGATTACAGCAGAGGGGGTTATAACCGATACGGATTTATGCGATTTGTGCGGCCTCTGTGCTGGTGTATGCCCGACGAAGGCCATGGAGATGTCGGGCAGTGAGATGTCGGTTGAAGAGATCATGGGGAGGATCCGCCGCGAAACCGTGATGATGGATCAATCAGCGGGCGGGGTGACCATTTCAGGTGGAGAGCCCATGATGCAATCTGATTTTCTTATTGAGCTGCTTGATGCACTCGGCAGGGAAGGGATCCACCGGGCCGTTGATACGACAGGATTCAGCAATACTAGGATTTTGCTGGAGGTAGCCAAACGGACCGATCTGTTCCTGTTTGATCTGAAAATGATGGATACCGAAAGGCATAAAAAGTTCACGGGCGTGTCCAATGAAAAGATCCTTGAAAACCTAAGAATAATCGCTGATGCGGGAGCAAAAATCAATATCAGGATACCACTGATTAAAGGAGTGAATGCCGATGAAAATAGCCTCAGGCAATCTGCCAGATTTGTGGCCTCCCTGCCGGGTGAAAAGCGATTGGTTAGTTTGCTTCCTTATCACAATATTGCCATCCACAAATATAGCAAGCTCGGGCAGGAATACGAAGGCGGGGAGATCGAAGAACCCTCAGCACGGGACATCGAAGAGGCTATCAGGATATTTGGGGAGTATGGGCTCGAGGCGGGGGTAGGAGGATGAAGAAAGGCTCAAGGCTCAAGGCTCAAGGCTCAAGGCGCAAGGCTCAAGGCTCAAGGCTCAAGGCTCAAGGCGCAAGGCGCAAGGCGCAAGGCTCAAGGCTCAAGGTTCAAGGCGCAAGGCTCAAGGCTCAAGTAGGGTAAAAGTAAGAAAAGAAGAAAGGCTGAATAGGTACACCCTTCAGCCTTTGTCCTTTGTTCTTGTAACTTACTTGAGCCTTGCGCCTTGCGCCTTGAGCCTTAATACAGCTTCTTGTGGCACTCAATGCACGCCATCTCTTTCCATGATTGGTCACCCAGCGGATGGTTGAATGCGAGGGAGCCGTTGAATAGGGCGACCTCTTCGGAGCCTGGAGTGCCTTGTAACATGATATTATGGCAGAGATTGCAATCGTTCGATATCACCTTGCCGGTTGAGCTGGTGTGTTTGCCGTTATGGCACCTGAAGCAGCCGTTTGCCTCCATGTGTCCGATATGATCGGGATAGGCTTCCCAAGTGGCTTTCATCTCCGGGAAAATATTTTTAGAATATCCTGATATAATGCTGTTTATAGCCATATCAATATCGGATTTCCGATTCGAAAAAATATCAGGATAAGTATTTTTATAATATGATTCGATGTACTTTCTGATGGTGTCATGAGCGATCTCTCGATTCTCCCAGGCCGGGGAAAGGATATCCATGGCAACTTTCTTGATCATTGGCAGGGTAACGGGAATTTCACCGGCGGCAATGCTGTTATCAACGAACACGCTGGGTGAACGGTATTTATGCGAAGGACGGGTGTGGCAATCCATGCAGTCCATGACACGGGGTTTAACGGCACGCATGATTGAATCGGAAACGGGAAACTGTGAATCCTGATAGATGGTGGTTTCGCCCGTAAGTTTGTTTGTGCTCTTCACCCATGGCAAAGCCTCCCGGTCGTCGGCCGGATCGATATATT
>JAPLDV010000303.1 GCA_026391235.1 Bacteroidia bacterium
TGTTACCACCACCTGCAATTTGCGTGACGACTATAGTTCCATTGACATTAGATGCCTGGATGTTACTCAAGACATTACCACCACCTATGAATATTGGTGATGTGATGGTTCCCGTCGCATTGACGTTTCCTTGGACCAAAGTATTTGAGCTAATTGAAATAGTGTCTGCCACAAAATAGAAATCAGTAAACGTAATTGACCCAGTTCCTGAAAATTTAAGTGTCAACTGTGCAGATCCGTCAGCTGCCGAAACGCCACCTATGAAAACAGCCTCACTAATTGCTAAATTGTACAATTCCCCGGAAGGAGTGTCGGTTGAGGAATTTAACCTGGGAATGGATCCTATGTCGAACCAGTACATGGTTCTGAAAGGCAATCAATCAACAGCCCTGGCCATTTTTGATATCCGAACCAGTGCACTTCACGTGGTTCAAAAACAAAAATGCTATGGTATAGATCCCAGAAATGCCGAACAGACAATTACTCTTGATGCATTATTAAGGCCCGATATTAATTTAGTAAGCCTTACGGGGAAAGCCGGTACCGGAAAAACCCTGCTTGCCCTGGCTGCTGCATTACAGCAACGACGTGATTACCTTCAGATTTACCTGGCCCGCCCGATTATCCCGCTGGGGAACCGTGACATCGGATATTTGCCCGGCGATGCCCAGGAAAAAATAGAACCTTATATGCAACCACTGTATGATAATCTTTCTGTCATACGTCATCAATTTGACGCACGAAGCAAGGAATTCCTGAAAATAGACCAATTGCTGCAGGAAGAAAAGCTGATAATCACGCCTTTAGCTTATATCCGCGGCCGAAGCCTCAGTAAAGTTTTCTTTATCGTCGACGAAGCTCAGAACCTGACCCCGCATGAAGTTAAAACCATTATTACCCGAGCCGGGGAAGGCACCAAAATCGTTTTCACCGGCGATATTCATCAGATCGATTCTCCCTACCTTGACTTGAAATCCAACGGATTATCCTATCTGACCGACAAGTTAAAAGGACAGGATGTGTTCGCTCATGTTAATTTGGTTCATGGCGAAAGAAGTCACCTGGCCGAACTGGCCAGTAACCTGCTTTAACGAAATGCCATTCATGAATTGAAAAAAGTAGCTTTTTATACGCTGGGATGTAAATTAAATTTCTCGGAAACCAGTGAAATCGGCCGCCAGCTGGAAGAATCCGGATTTGAAAGGGTTCCTTTCGGCAGTCAGGCAGATATTACCGTCATTCACACCTGCAGCGTCACCGGCTCGGCAGACCGGAAAACCAAACAGGCTGTTCATAAGGCCAATCAGGTTTCTCCGGATATGCATAGCTGTGAAATTGTTGAAGACCAGAAATTCTTTCCGGCACATTCAACGGCTGAACGAACCCGTGCATTTCTTAAGGTACAAGACGGATGTGATTATCCCTGCACCTATTGCACAATCCCGAAGGCCCGCGGAAAAAGCCGGAATCCCGAAATCATCAGCATCGTTGAACAAGCCAAAGAATTAGCTGATAAGGGATTGCGTGAGATTGTCCTTACCGGCGTTAATATCGGTGACTTTGGGAAAAGTACCGGTGAAACCTTTACCGGATTAGCCAAAGAACTGGATAACCTAAATGACATGCTCCGGTTCCGGATTTCTTCGATCGAGCCTAATCTGATTTCAGATGAACTCATCCAATTCGTAGCCGGATCCAAAAGGTTTGCCCCTCACTTTCATATTCCATTGCAATCAGGATCGGATAAGATCCTGAAACTGATGAAACGGCGCTATCTCCGAGCACTTTTCGCCGACCGGGTATTAAAAATCAAAGCACAGATGCCTGATGCATGCATCGGGGCAGATGTTATTGTGGGATTCCCGGGTGAAACTGATGAGGATTTCAATGAAGTCTGCCAGTTTATAAATAGCCTTCCCCTCTCCTACCTGCATGTTTTTACCTATTCCGAGCGCCTTGGCACCCTCGCTGTCGGCATGGACGGAAAAGTTCCGAACAGGATCCGGGACGAAAGGAGCCATGCCCTTCATGTCATCGGAAACACGCTTAAACAGAAATTCTGCATCAGCCAGATCGGGCAGAAAAGAACCGTCATCTTCGAACAGCAAAAACAGGGTGGAACAATGAC
>JAPLDV010000268.1 GCA_026391235.1 Bacteroidia bacterium
TTCATTTCATTACTGTATCCGAAATATTGGGGCAGAGTTGTTCTATATGCATCAAGTGCAGCACCTTCCGGCTGCATCATGCAGGTCACTGCCATATAGAAGATCAGGGAGTCAACAGCCGGATTTCCAAGGGTATTGGACATCCTGTCGAAACGGAACCTGGCCTGATTAAGCCGGGCACACAACTTGCCGTATCCATTCAAAATATAACAGAGCTCATCGGTTCCGTTGCTGGGTTCTCCATAAAAACGGAATACCTGGCCCATGGCAATTGGCACAGAACCCCCTGCATTGAAACTTTTTGGGAATAGGTCGAAAAATGTACTATCACAGTTCCATGAGGTTACAAGCAACGGTGCAATCGCGCCCGTTTGGGCCGGTGAGCCGGAATTCTTCACAGTGAAAGACTGCCAGCTCTTCAGGATTGAAGGATTTACCGTATCCCGTCTGGCATAATCATCGCATTGATTGCGTATATTATCAAGTACCGTGCTCATCAGGGCAGGTGTTTCACCGTTACGTAACGGGAAGTTGCTTTCCCATGAAAAACCAAGTATTGGCGGGCAATAATCGTTTTTGGCAACCAGAACAAACCCGGTATTGCCCACATTGCACACATAAAATGGTTCATCGGAATTAATATTGTTGCTGATACTGACAGTAGGTGAAAGCAGCTGACTTTCGGCTGGGAAATATTGCTGCACCACCTTTCCGGCAATCGTTAAGGCCTGATTCTTTGATACTTCATCAGCCATTGCTGTCATTTGGGACCATCCGGATAAGGCCAGACAAAGGACCAAAAACCGGTTAAAAATTTGTGATTTCATTAACTTATTATTTTGAGCGTAACATATTGCGAATTTAGGGATTTCCACCTATTGAAAAGCAGTCATTTTTTCCAAAGCCGGAGCAAAAAAAAAGTTGCCAACCGAAACCATGTCAGTCGACAACTTTTGTACCCGCGGGTTTGCCCGGATTAGCCCGTCATAATCTTGACTACCTTGCGCATAGAGGGATTGATCCGCATCAGACTGGAGTTATCATCGCGGATAAGATAACCTCTTCTTTTCAGTTCGAGAATCTTTTTCAAACCTGGCGCCTGCGAGATGCCGAGGTCCTTCACGACATCACCCGGATAGGTTCTGCCTTTTTTCAGGATATTTCTCAGGATCAGTTTCTCAATCGGAGGCATAAACAGCCTCCGGATGAGGATCCCTAAAACATTCAATTTTTTTGAAATCATGATGTTAATTGTTATCGGTTATCGGTTAAAATAAAGTTAAAGTTCAAAATTAATGTTGCCGGTTAAACAAAATTAGAGTTATCTGATCCGCATGTAATTTACGTAAATAATACCGGTTTCGTATACGGTACGGGCAATAATTTGACAAACGCCCGATTTTGGTTGTTTAGTGCGTAAACCGGCATTACAACCCGGGCTACCGGTTTTTCACTACATTTGGCTGACTCAAACTAAATAGCTCTCAACATGGTATTAATTATCGGCCAAGCCATTTCCTGGGTCGTTGCCTTTTTGATTTCGGTACCGGTTTACCCCAAAGATCATCGCACTAAAAATCAATATACTCAGCCGGTTAATATCAAGGCTTTCGCTGCCGGATGTACTCCGGGGAAAACCAGGACTATGCTGGATCTGAATAATGTCCGTACCTATATCTGGACCAACGGGGTATTGTGGAACGTTTCGGATGCCCCCAATTATGAAATCCCGAAGAACAGTGAGAAATCTTCGATGTGTTCAGGCGGGATCTGGATCGGTGGAACAGATGTTAATGGTCAGCTCAAGCTCTCGGCAATAAAATACCAGGGAGATACCAATTACTGGCCGGGGCCGCTGATCACCCAGGGAGATCAGCGCGGAACCACCGATGTTGAAACCTGTTACGCCTTCGATAAACATTTTGCCCTCACACGCTACCAGGTCGACGCCTTCAGATCGTGGTACAACGCTGATGCTCAGACCAGAGAAAGAGAGTTCAAAGGTTATACGATTCCGGAAGCAATACATGACTGGCCGGCCCATGGAGATGCAGCAATGGGATATTCGTTCAATCTTGCCCCTTTCTGGGATAATAATGATGATGGTACTTACAATTCGGCCGACGGCGATTATCCGTTTTACGACCTCGACGGTATTCTCCCATGCGGCACCACCCGTGAACTCAGGCGCCCGAGACTGTACGGTGACCAAACCCTCTGGTGGATTTACAACGATCGTGGGAATATCCACCAGTTACCGAATGGCGAGGCCATTGGGATGGAAATACATGGTCAGGGATTCGAGTTCTCGACCAATGATGCACTGAACGACATGACCTTTTACAATTATGCTTTGATTAACCGGTCCACTTATACCCTTGTGGAAACCTATTTCGGGGTTTACGCCGATTCAGACCTTGGCTACTGGATGGATGACTACGTAGGCTGCCATGTATCGAACGGACTGGGCTATACATACAATGGTTATATCATTGACGGTAATTGGGAAAGTTACGCATACGGCCCGAATCCCCCGGCAATCGGTATCGACTTTTTCGAAGGACCCTATCAGGATCCAAATGGCAAAGACGACTGTACCAGCTATGATAGCCAGATGAACTTGATCTGCAACGATTGTATCCTGAATGGTAACATCAACGGATTGAACTTTGGCGACGGTATTGTGGACAATGAGCGCTGGGGCATGAGGCGATTCCTCTATTATGGCGGAGAAGGGCCCTTAGGCGACCCCGATATTCCATCGGATTACTATAATTATTTAAGAGGCTTTTGGAAAGATAACGAGCGCATGCGTTACGGGGGAAATGCCCATCCCTCAGGTGGCGGTACCGGGCCATATGCCGACTTTATGTTTCCGGGCAATTCCGATCCATGCGGCTGGGGACAGGCTGGAATAACGATGCCTCCGTGGACCGAGGTAACTGCCGGGAATGAGCCGGCTGACCGACGCCAGGTACAATCGTCCGGGCCATTCGTGCTGGAACCCGGTGCGGTAAATGATATTACTGTAGGAATAGTTTGG
>JAPLDV010000012.1 GCA_026391235.1 Bacteroidia bacterium
TCGGATACAGGAGCAGATATCCATCGTTTTGCTGCCATTTCGGGTGTCTGGTTTTTGAAAAAATATGAAACTGCTCATGAATGATGATTCCTGCCAGGTCCTTTGCACTGTATTTCTCACCCGTTCTGCGTGAGTAATTGCTGAATACACTTGTAGCTGTCCATATATCGCCCATTCTGACAATTGAATTATCGCGCACAAGCGGGTGCTGCCCGGAGAACCTGTAAACGTCCGGGTGTTCCTTAACCTCTGAAAATCCATCAGGCATTGCTTTCGAATGGAAAAGCCAGGTATTGATACTGTCAAAAATCAAGACCGGAATCCCGGAAGTGCTGAAGGATGGCCAAAGCTGACCATCATTTTGCGTGGTTACTATTTCCATTACTTTGAAAACATTTTCAACAGGTTTTGATTCTTCAGCGGGTCTTAACTTATTAATAAATTCTGCCGAAACCCAAAAAACATCCTCGCCGCCATACTTGCCGCTGGTATAAAAGAGATATTTACCATCCGGCGAAATCGTAGCGCCATACTCCGATTGAGCAGAATTTACATCATTCCCGAGGTTTCCGGGTTCAGACCAAACTCCGTCAGAGGTATTAAAACTCACATAGATATCTGCACCGCCAAAACCTCCGGGTCTCTCTGAAGAGAACAGGATCATTTTCTCATCCGGCGAGACATAGGCATCGAATTCCCGGTATTGAGTGTTGATGGGTTCCGGAAGCTTTTCGGCCACCGAGTATTTCCCATTGATAAACTTTGAACGAAAAATATCGTTGGTCCCAAGGCCTCCGCGCTGGGAATTGAAATACAGGTTCCCGCTGTTAGTGATTATGGGAAAATAGTCCTCGAATTCAGAGAGGGCTTCTTTGGCAAATAACTGGGGTTCAGCCCATTTCTTCCCCTTCCGTTTTGAGATCCAGAAATCGTGATCCAGTTTAACGCCATCTCCCTTTTGATGAACACGATTGGAACAGAAAATCATCGACAGCCCGTTGGGAGTGATAAAAAGGTCAATATCACTGTAGGAGGTAGAAAAACCAACAGGCTCAGGTTCTGTCCAGATGTCATTATCCAATCGGGTCACCATAATTTTCGATTGTTTTCCCGGAACTCCGCGTCTGGAAAAGTAGAATTCATTGCCGTCGCGGGTGAAAACAGAATTCAATTCACCATACTCTGTCGAAACAAAACCGGGTGCAAAAACCTTGCTTTGAGTACCGGGTGGTGTTTGGCCAATATAGGGGCCTCTTAATGCAGGAAAATTGGCCTGTTGATTTTGACCTGTCAGAGTTAAGGAGAACAGGGTCATGCTCACAACCTGCATCACGGATAAAATCAGGGAAAAATGCAATGATTTATTGGTTTTCATTTTCCGATCATCATTTGCTATCTGGGGAACCATTTCAAAAAGTCATTAACCGCCTCATTGAATAATGCGGGTTGCTCAATGGGAATCAGGTGTCCAGATTTGGGTATGATTATCCTTGCCGATCCTTTGATACCAGCGTTTATTGCACCTGAATGCGCATGAACATCGGGGATATCAAATTCACCAACGAGGATCAGTGTCGAGA
>JAPLDV010000823.1 GCA_026391235.1 Bacteroidia bacterium
AATTTAACCAAAGGCCGCCAGATCCCCAAAGTGCCCAAAGACTCCATGGTCCGGTGGTGGGCCGACATCATGCAGGGCAAGCATACGCAAGCACCCCAGGCCAAAATGGATACGGATGATCTGGCTGTGATTCTTTACAGTGGTGGCACAACCGGTGTGCCCAAGGGAATCATGTTATCCAATATGAATTTTATCAGCGAAGGGATGCAGGTCTCCAAATGGGGAAACCTTTCCGGCAATGACTCTATTCTGGCCATTCTGCCGATATTCCACGGCTTCGGGCTGGGCGTCTGTGTCAATGCCTGTTTTATGGGAGCCTGCAAAAGCATCCTTGTGCCGATATTTACACCGGAGACGGTTGCCGATATTATCAGTTCGAAGAAACCTTCCTTTGTGATTGGTGTGCCCACTTTATTTGATGCCCTGAGCCGCAACCCCAAGATGCATAAAGCGGATTTGAGCTGTCTGACGGCAACTTTCTGCGGCGCTGATTCTCTGCCTAGGCCGGTGAAAGAACGATTTGAAGAAATGGTCAAAAAACAGGGCGGCAACGTTCAACTTCTGGAAGGATACGGACTAACCGAGGCGGTAACGGCAATTATGGCAATGCCCATCGGCCATTATCGGGAAGGAAGTATCGGTGTGCCTTTCCCGGATATGCTGGCAAAAATTGTCCTGCTCGGAACAACCGATGAAGCTCCCATAGGCGAAGAAGGAGAAATCTGCATTTCCGGTCCGGCAGTGATGATGGGCTATCTAGGTGAGCCCCAGGAAACTGCCGATACGCTCCAGAAACATGCAGACGGAAGGATCTGGTTGCACACCGGAGATATCGGAACGATGGATAAAGACGGATTCTTCTATTTCAAGCTGCGGCAAAAACGTATGATAAAATCATCGGGCATGAACGTATATCCCGCGCAGGTGGAAGAGATTCTCTACAAGCATCCGAAGGTACGTGAAGCTTGCGTTATAGGCGTGCCAGATGAAGCACAGGTTCAAGCGGTTAAAGGTTTTGTCGTCTTAAAAAATCCGGCGGAAGCGAGCCCTGAAACGGAGAAGGAATTGATTAATTACTGCCGTGAGCATTTGATAAAATGGAGCTGTCCCCGTTCCATAGAGTTTAGAAGCGACCTGCCCAAAACTTTAGTCGGTAAAGTGGCCTTTAATGTTCTGGAAAAAGAAGAGATCGCCAGAATGAAGAAAGAGGGAGAATATTCGGGGAACTAAAGTTCCCAAAATTCTTATGTGGATTTATGAAGAAACTACCTTATCAAATATTGCTTTATCTAACTCGGCAGCTAGGGCTGTGGTTTTACCGCATATTTTCCTGGTTTATTGCCACCGGTTATTTTTTTCTTTTCCCCACGCGCGTGACGGAAAGCCTGAAATTTTACCGGGCGCTTTTTCCCGAGAGAAATTTTCTTTATCATCTTTACAGTGCGTGGAGGCAGTATCATAACTTTACCGATGTCTATGTTCACCGTTTCATTCCCTGGGTAGCCGATCAGGCCGAATTCTCTCGTGAAGGATGGGAAAATCTGCACGAAGCGGTGGCCAAAAAGACCGGCGCGATTATCGTAATGTCGCATATCGGCAACTGGGAACTCGCGGCGCAACGTCTCAATCAGAAAGGTCTGCCGATTATGCTCTACCTGGGCGCCAAACATAAAGAACAGGTTGAACGCATTCAAAAAGATAATCTGGCCGAGAAAGGCATCCGAATCGTAGCGACAGATGAAAAGGAAAAGTCGCCGTTCGCTCTGCTGGAAGGGATCAATTTTTTACGTGAAGGCGGCATTGTGTCCATGGCTGGTGACCGTCTCTGGGGTGAGCAGAGTTATGTCACTGTGGGCTTTCTGGGGCATGAAGTGCGTCTGCCGGATACGCCGCATTTGTTCGCCCTGATGACCGGCGCGCCGCTTATGACTTTTTTCGTTTTTCAAGACACTGTAGGAA
>JAPLDV010000229.1 GCA_026391235.1 Bacteroidia bacterium
CATCGGCATACCGGAACAGCACAAAATCGTTTTCCATGTCAGTTACATAATACTCCAATCCATCCTGGTATTCATATTTTGCGCAACGGGCGCCCTCCCACTTCTTGCGAGCCATGTAATTGTCCACGGTTGTAGTGTATATAAAAGGAACGCCATCAATTACGATGTCGCTGCCATTTTTATCCTTTTGCTGACCAAACAGGAAAGATTTTTTTCGCAGGTCGTTTTCAGCGAACTTATCCAGATAGCCCGGTTCCAAGATAAATTCGTCCCACATCTGTCCTTTAAATCCGAATGTCGCACGGCTGGCATCATTCAGTGTAAGGGTATACCAGTAAAGATGATCCTTCGTAAAAATGGAATTCATCGGGATGACAAAAATGTTTTCAAGAGATCCCTGGTTTTGAACCTTGAAATTTGCGAAATAGTCATCTTCTATCTTGTAACTATTTAGTGCAATTACTTTATCGCAGGCATCGATTGACTTTTGAAATTTATCCTCACCGATCCATTCCTGGGCATTTAAGTAAAGTTTAGCCAGCAGGGTGTATGCCATCCCCTGGGTAACGCGACCGTAATAAGAAGGGCCCGGTTGACTTTGCAGCTTATCGATATTATCAAGAATGTCCTTTTCGATGTAATCAAAGACGAATTTCCTTCCCTTCTGTTCGGGCAGCTTTTTATCAGTAAAATCATTGGTAAATGGGATATTGCCCCAGTTATCCAATCCCCAGTAATATAAAAATGACCGCAGGATTTTTATTTCCGATACTATCCGTTCCTTTTCGGGAAAGGTGATTTCCGTTTGTTCGGTTTCATAAATTACCTCGTTGCAGGCGCTGATGCCTTCGAAAACAAATTCCCAGGCCAGGGTGAGAATTTTATTCGTCGGGCTGATACGATGGGTATGCATTTCATTCCAGCGGCCATTGTCCCAAACGAAGCCATCATCGCGCCCGGGAGCAACCATTTCATCGGAAGCCATTTCATTGAGTGTCCAAAGGCTGAATTCCTCGGGATATGGCTGAAGTTTGGTATAAGCACGACCGGCATTCATTAATACATCCTTTTCTGTTCGGAAGAACTTATCCAGGGGAATATCAGAAAACACCTCTTCATCGAGATTGGTGCAGGAAACCAGGCTCAACACAATGGTCAGGCAGATCGCCTGCAGGGTATATTTATTATTTTTCATGATGTTTTGTGTGTTTAATTAAAATAACACGTTGACACCTAAAGTAACGGCGGTGGTTCGCGGATAATAGTACAGGTACTCGATCCCGGGCTGCAAGCCGCTTAAATTCACTTCCGGATCGAGGCCTTTGTAACCGGAAATCGTGAAGACATCCTGTGCAGTCATATTAAGCCGGATTTTTGAAATGTATTTTGAATGCACCGGAACGTTATACCCTATAGAAACATTGTCCAGCTTAAGGGTCCAAGGCTTTGCCAGTTTTCGTAATATAACCGGTACATATTCAGTACCTGGCCTCCGATATTCGATCTGAAAGAAAAATTAAGATCCCAACCATTAAAGGAAAGCATATTGCTCCATCCAATGGTGCAGAAAGGGTAAGCATTGCCTATTGGCTCCCAATCCTTGGGATCGACTTTTCCAATCGGATTGGCATTTTTGAACAGATCATATCCATCTTGATTAACACCCAGCCAAACCGGGCCGTAAAATGTTCCCAGCGATTTACCTTCTTCAATTCTTAATGCATTGAGAGGAAAAGCACCACCGAGCCAACCGGTTTCGATGTATTTACTGGTAAATTCGTCATTGGAAAATTTAACCAGTTTATTGCTGTTTTTGCTGAAAGTCATTGTAGTCATCCAGGTGAAGAAGC